>CBDVDJ010000247.1:0-5177 GCA_965372695.1 uncultured bacterium | reverse complement strand
CGAAACGGTGCCGGACGTCAAAACCCTGGACTACGACTTCGAGGGCTACCGACTCTGGCGCGCCGACGAGTGGGGCCGGCCCATCGGCACCACGGCACGCACGGGTCCCTCTCACGACCTCTGGAAACTTCTTTTCCTGACAGACGTAATCAACAACCTCGGCGAAGACACCGGGCTCAACGTCCATCGTTACGAGCCGCTCGTCCCCAACATTATGACCGCTGCGCGCCGCGACGACCTCGTGCGCGCGATGGTCGAGCACCTCCGGGAATTTCCGGGCGCCGACCCGCCATGCCCGCCGGGAGCGACGAGTGCCGTGTGCGAGACGCTGGAAACTCTGGCCGGGTGGCGGCTCGGCCTTTCCAGCGGGCGGCAGTATTACCGGTACGTCGACGGGAGCGTTCACCTGGGACGTCCGTATTTCTACTCCGTCACCGCCTTCGACCACACGCGGGACAAACAAGGACACCTCGTGACCGGCAAAGCGGGCGATCCGGCGTCGAACTTCACTTTCGTCGAGCCAGGATCCTCCGCCCAGAGGGACTACGCCTACCAGCCGGCGGAAATTTACGTCGTTCCCAACCCGGCGACCGCCGAATCGATGGCACCGTGGCGGCTGGCGCCGAACAACGCCGACCCCACCGGTATCAAAGTGGAATTCCGCAACCTGCCCCGGTCCACGGGAACGAGCCGGATCGATACGATATCGGGCGACCTGGTGATCGACATCCCCTTCGACGGTTCGGCGGGCAACGGCACCATCGAGTGGGATCTGGTGAGCCGGAACGGCCAGGAAATCACCAGCGGTATTTATCTTTTTTCCGCCCGGGCGGACGGTTTCGACGGCAAGATCGGGAAATTCGCGGTAATACGGTGATGGCCATCGGGGGGGGGTGCGCCAACCGGCTCGCAGATATCATGATACGGGGTCCAACGGGGTCCCGTGAAAAGTTAAAAACACTTGACTTTAGATCTCACAAGTGGTTGATTTATATCGATCCCCACCGCTCGATTTCCAGGTAAGACTATAATTTCCATGTCCTTTCCAGCGAGAGAGAAAGAAGGGGTTTATGAGAAGCAGGCGTAACACATTGATTCTGCTTGCGTTATCCCTGGCGTTCTTGATCCCGGCTGCCAGTTTCGCGCGCTACGACGTTCCCGAGGCCGAAAAGAAAAAGGGAGCATGGGGGCCACAACGCGTGCTGGTCCTGTCGGGAGAGAACGTTCACAACATCGGAGAACTCCAGATGCACGTCGGCAACTGGGGCAACTTCGGGTCGTGGCCGGGTTCCGGATTCACCTTCTCCGAGGCGCCATCGGCCCAGTGGCCGGCCGGAAGCGGCACCGAGTACCTCTACGTATCCGGGCTCTGGATCGGCGCGATGAAGGGCGGCGTACCGGCCGTCTCTACAGCCGCTTACGCGTTTGAGTTCCGACCCACCCAGGATCCCGTCGACGTCATGTACCGTGCGGCGGAAGGTGCCAAGAACGGCAACCGCCTGCCTTCGCGCGCCGCCGATGACGACAGGGACGGCCTGATCGACGAGGACTGGCTGAACGGCCACGACGACGACGGGGACGGACTCATCGACGAGGATTTCGCCGCCGTGTCCAAGCAGATGTTCAGCTGCTGGTATACGGACGACCAGGCGACCGCTGTCCAGATTTACCCGCAGCACAACCCTCTGCACCTTATGATCCGGCAGGAAAGCTATCAGTGGGAAGAAGACCGGTTCGACGATTTCGTCGGCGCCAACTTCTGGATTACCAACATCGGCACCGAGGTTCTGGAAGACGTCTATGTCGGCTTTTTTGCCGACGGTGACGCGGGCAACCGTGACGGTGACAACTACTGGGAAGACGACGCGACGGGTTTCGTCACTCTCCCTTACGAGTGTACCGACCTCGGTCCGGTATCCATGGACATCGCCTATACCTACGACGCCGATGGTGACGACGGCAAAACGACGGGATACTTCGGCATCATGTTTCTCGGGCATACGACAGACCCCACCGGCGAATTTGCGCCGGAACGAGTGGGTATCAGCACGTACGCCAACTTCGCCGGCAGCCAGTCGTACGAGGAAGGCGGCGACCCGACCAACGATTTCGAGCGTTACGAATTGTTGTCCTCGCAGACGATCGAGCGTGCCGCCGTGGTCCCCCGCGACTACCGTATGTTGATGGCCGCCGGCCCGTTCACCGAGCTGCTGCCCGGCACTACTATCGTATTCCAGACGGCGTTCTGTATCGGAGAGGGCCTCAAGGGAATGATCATCAACGGCGGCAACGCCCAGTTGACCTACAACGGTGCGTGGTTCAACCTCGACGGCGACAAGACGACCGGCGTGGGCGGCCGCGAGACACCGGTGCCCGGCCCGGTCGAAATCTCGGTTGACACGTGCAGGGTAGAGACGAGAACACCGAGGAACTGGCAGAAAAAAGAACCCCTCTGGATCAATAATGACTGCGCGAGGGAAGACCTTTTCCAGGCCGCCTGCGGATATACCGCCGCGGACAGCGCCAAATTCATGACTGGTATCAACGGACAGGAGACCCAGGTATTCTGGATCGTGGGCACGGCGCCGCCGCCGCCGACGATGCGCATTGACTCGGCAGCGGAGGCGGGCGTGGTGGTCTATTGGGATAACTTCAGTGAGACGGTGCCCGACGTGAAAACGCAGGAACCCGACTTCGAAGGATACCGGGTGTGGCGCGCAGACGACTGGGACCGACCGCTGGGGACTTCGGTCGCCAACGGACCGGCGCACGAACTGTGGAAAATGCTGTTCGAAGTCGACATCATCAATAACTTCCGCGAGGACACGGGCCTGAACCAGTACCGGTACGAGCCCCTCGTCCCGTACCTGCTCAGCGCCGCGCAGCGTGACGGCATGATCCGGTCGATGGTTGAATTCATGCAGGAATTCCCCGGGCAGGATCCTCCCTGTCCTCCGGGTGTTACCGCAGCCGTGTGCGACACGCTGGATCGTCTCGCACAGTGGGAGCTGGGTCTCGAGGACGGCCGCCAGTACTACCGCTATGTCGACCGGGCCATCCACCGCGGGCGGCCTTACTTCTACGCGGTCACGGCGATGGATCACGGCTTCAGCGGCTCCGGTGCCGACCAGACCCTCATCGACGGCAAAGCGGGCGACCCGTCGTCCAACTTTGTCTTCGTCGAGCCACAGACTCCGTCTCAGGCCGATTATGCCTACAACGAGGGAGATGTGTATGTGGTTCCCAACCCCGCCACGACAGAGTCGATGGAGCCGTGGACGCTGGCTCCAAACAACGACGACCCGACGGGCATCAAGGTGGAGTTTCGGAACCTGCCGATGGACAGGGGAATGATCCGGATCTACACGCTGGCGGGAGATATGGTCATCGAATTGCCGTTCGACGGACGTGCCGGCAACGGTACGATCGAGTGGGACCTCGTGAGCCGCAACTTTCAGGATGTCACGAGCGGTATCTACCTGTTCTCCGTCGAAACGGAAACCAATCAGGCTTTCGCGAGGAAGATCGGTAAGTTCGTCGTCATCCGGTAACGGGTAGAAGCCGGAGACAACTCGAATTGCACAAACTTCGCCAAGGCGGCAACCACAAAAGGGAACGGATATCATGCATCCGTTCCCTTTTGGTGTCCACGATCACAGCTCTGGTCCTCGTCGGTTGCGCAACCGGACATCCGCCCGGTGACGGAGGCAAAACCGTGTCGAGTGCCGGCGACGCCGACAGCCTGGCCGTCGCCGCCGACGCGGCAAGTGCGCTGGGCGATTACGCCGGTGCAAAATCCCTGTACGACACCGCGCTGGCGATCGATTCCGCCAACGTTCCGGCTCTCCGCGGCCTCGCGTCGCTCTACGACGCCACCAACGACCCGGCCAGTTCCCTCCACTATCTGGAGCGCCTCAACGAATCGCCCGCATCGGACGCCACGGATCGCGTGGCTCTGGCCGACGCGCTCCAGCGGGCCGGCCGCGGCGACGAGGCGGTTACGCTCCTCGAAACATCGCTGCGGGCCGCAGGTCTCGACGATGAAATTCTGCTTCGCAACCTCGGGTTGATGCTCCTCGCCCGGGGCCGTAACGAAGAAGCAATTGCCCATCTCGAACGTGCGGCAACGATGTCGCCACGCTCAGACACCCGGCTTGCCCTTGCCAACGCTCTGTTCGAAGCGACACGCTACGACGAAGCCGCCATTGTGCTCGGGGCGTACCTCGAGCAGGAGCCGGGTGACTTCGACTCCAACATGCAACTGGGCTATATCTATTCCACTCGCGGTGATTTCAAAGCGGCACTTCCCTGCTACCGCGCGGCCGTCGATGCCAACCCGAAAAGCATTGATGCCAGGGTCAACCTCGGCCGGACTCTCGAACAGGTCGGGCGGCTCGATAGCGCGATCCGCGTCTACGACCAGGCGCTGGACATGAGGGGGCTGACGCGTGAGATGGAACCCGTCATCCTGGCCCAGGCGAATCTCCTCAACAAACGGGGCAAATACTCTCGCACCATCGAACTGGTGGAAGGCGCCTCCGCCAATTTCCCCGAAACGGCGGGACTGGCGTGCGCGCGCGGGATGGCGCTGGCCGGCGAAGGACGCTACCAGGAAGCGGTGACGGCATTCACCGGCGCCACGGGGGACCCGCAATGGAGCGAGTTCGCCAATTCTCAGATACGCCGGATTCAGTCGCTCCGGTGAGCGCCCGACCACCGGGAAATCTCTTCTTGCCGCGTTGAGTAACCAGCCATAGAATTTCACCATGCTAGAGCACACGATATCATCGAGGAAGCGGCTCGCGATGATCGCGGCATTCATGGTCGCGTTTCTCGTCTTTTTGCTCGCCACGACGGTCCTGCTCTATCGGCGCGCGGAGCAACACCTCGACAACGAGATGGGCAATCGCCTCAAGGCCGTCGCCAGCGGTCTTGCCCGAACCGTCGAGGTCGGCCTGGCCGACTCCCTCGTGGCCGGTGCCGTCGGCGACGAACTTCTGACGCTTCTCTTCGAGGCTTCTCTCGAATCCGAGCTGTCGAACGTCGTGATCCTCACACCCGGGGGCCAGACTATCGTCGACCTCGGGGGCTTCTTCGACCCGGGAGAGCCAAACCCTTTCATAGACCTCGATTACAGCGCCGTCGCCCTGGCTCGCTCGGGCATCGCCGCCTACACC
>CBDVDJ010000246.1:0-5178 GCA_965372695.1 uncultured bacterium | reverse complement strand
CGATCGCCGAGGCGAATCCCTGGCCGTAGTTCTTGCCCGTGATGTAATCGTTGACCCACAATGACAGTTCCTGCGCGAGTTCCCAGCCATCACTCCCGCTCGCCGCGCGTACGCTGTCGGCGACGGCGCGGATCCGCTCGTCGGTCGACTGGATGTAGCGGTCGGGTTCGAGGAATACTCCACTCTTCCTGTCATCCCTGGCCATCTCGATCTCGTTGACAATCTCCCGGGACACGAGCAGGTCGATGGTCCCGTCGCCCCGCCCGACGACCGTCTGATTGGGACCCGTGAAGTCCTGACGCTCCGACGGCATGCGCTCGAAATGCAGGCGCAGGGTGACGTCCTCGAGGGTGGCGAGGTCTTCGGGATACCCCTCGCACTCGATACCCGTCTCGGCGAGAAGGTCGAAGTCCGGTTCGAATTCCAGTTCGGCCAGTTCTTCCTCGGTCACGCGCTCGAGCACAAAGTCTATCCCCATCTGAACCATCGTCGTCTTGTAGTGGAGGTAATCCTCGTCGAGCCACGTCGTCTGCATCGGCATCTCGTCGTCACCCTCGTACTGCTCGAAGACGACCGGCGTTTGCAGGCGGCCGTCGATTTCGACCGGGTCGGCATCGATACGGACGATGCGGTGGGTCCTGAACTCACCCGATTCGACATCGAAGATACGATAGGTAAACTCAGTTTTGCCGGCGCGGAGCATCTCCTCGGTGTAGACGCCGGCGGCCGCGGCGCCCAGCGCCCCGTCCTCCCAGAGGATCCAGCGGGTTTTCTCGTAACCCTCGGCACCCGACGTGTAACGAATCGAGTTGTCGATCATCTCGGCCTTCGACGTGACCGTCATCGCCGAAGCCTTGTAGGAAAACGTCGAGGAGATCGTCCGCCCGTCGGGGCCATTGTGAAAATTGCCCGACGCGACTATGTTGAGCGACTGCCCCATGCGCGAGAGCGAGATATCCATGTGCATTGTCGCCCGCGAGCCCCCGGGACCGATTTCGCTCGACTCGTAGGCGTACCCGAGCGGCCGCCCCATGATTTTCACGACCATCATCGATTCGTACCGTTCGGTCTTCGGCGACTCTACTTTTTTCTTCTTGCCAAAAGTCCGGTCGACACCGGCCGACCTCACGGAGCAGGCGGAAATCATCGACGTAACGAGCACGGCCGCGGCGGTGGCCGCGATGAGACTGCGGATCGGGAGTTTGCGTTGCTTCATATTCCAGTTGGCCCCCTCAGGCTGCGGTTTTTCGGTCGGATATAAACATCTTGAGCATGTACCAGATCAGGACGATCGCGACGACGAAGCAAACCAGGAACACGCCGAACGCCGACCATTGCGGAACGACCGGAATCGTGCCCGGGTCGAAATGACCATCCAGTACGATGAGCCGCAGGATATGGCGGATCACCACCATCATTACCAGCGAAACGAACACCATGGCTCCGGCCCCCAGCCACTTTTTCTTGAAGAAAAAGTGGAGTGAGCCCAGCGACAGCACAATGGACACCGTCAGAAGCCATATTGCCGGCGAGCGCATGAACGGTTTGAGGTGGTCGCCGAGTGTCAGGAGATAGGCGAACCCGAGGAGCATCGCCGCCACCATTCCCCACAGAAAGAACGTCCTGCCCATCGTGTATACCGGCTCGCTTTTCCGGCCGACAAAGCCGACGAAGAACCCGCCGACCGTTACGGCGCCAGTCACCATGTGCAGCCAGCGCCATATCCACGAGCCGACATCGGTGTTAACCACCAGCCCCGACTGGTTATTCGCGTAGAGCATCCGGTAGAGGTCGGGCCGCTCGGCCATCGAGAACACCGTCGAATAGACGAAGGACACGAACAGGAGCAGGGCGCAAGACACGCCGAGGAGTACCGGCAGGCGTCCCGGCCGCGACTGCGCCGAAAATGACGCTCCATAGAAAAAGTAGTAGGCGACGATGACGGCGTCGATAATCGCCAGCCAGACCCACGCGCTGACAATGGCGGCCGAGTAGGCCTGCTGGTAGTAGACCATCTGCAGAAAAAGGAGCGGCGCCACGCCCAGCGTGACCGTCGCCGCCATCGACGAGGGGAGCAGCCTGATGTAGTTGCGGACCGCGGGGTCGTCCCACTTGCCCGCCATGCGGCCGAAGAGGAGCACGACGGTGCCGCCGAAGAGGAAATTCATGGCCACGAAATGGAGCGAAAGCGTGACGATGTGGAGCGTCGTGATCAGCCACAGGGGCGCCGACAGAAAGTGGTAGTCGGGCAGATTCATCGCTCGCCACCCCCTTCCTCGAGAGACTGGAGGTATTCGAGGAGCGCTTCCCGTTCGGCGTCGCCGCCCGTGAAAACCGGCATGCTGTCGTCGAAGTCGGGCCCGTTGTCGAGGATATCCTCGTAGTCCTCCACGTCGAGGCCGGTGAGCGATTCCCTGTTGTCCTGGAATCCCCCGAACACGTGGCAGCGGCCGCAGCGGACTGCAAACACCTTCCGGCCCAGTTCGAGGCCGCTCACGCCGTAGATTTCCGCGAAGGGCCGCTGGTCGACCCGTTCCCAGATGTGGTCACCGACGAGCGCCGCTTCCTCCTCCGTCCCGTAGAACGGCGGCATGTTACCCCGGAGCGAGTGCGCCCCCGCGACCATCCCGGCGACATATTCCCGATCGGTGCCGTCGAAAACGGGCGCGAGCGGCTTGTATCCATCGATCGTGTGGCAGCTGCGGCACGCGTGCCGGAAGAGGTCGGCGCCGTCGTCTCCGGTACGGACGGAAATATGGGCGAGGTAGCCGTCGTTTCTGTACTCATCCGCCCTGGCGACCTCCACCGAGTTGCCGTACATGTAGCCGGAAATCACATAGGGCTTGCGGATCGACTCGCGCATCCACTCGAACTCGCCGAAGAAAGACAGCGCGAACACCATCATGACCAGCGCCGTCACCATATGCATCCGCTTCGGGATCAGGAGACCAAACACCACGACGAGCGCGGCGAGGATGCCCGTCGTCAGGTAGGCCCCGTCGAGAGAGGCCATGGGTGTGGGCATCCGTTCCACCGCCGCGGCGACGATATCGGCCGGGATCGCCTTCCAGTACCAGAGGAATGACGGGACGATCACCGCCAGGCCCGCAATCGACCACCAGGCGTTGTAACGGACGAGACGCGCCTTGAAACCGCCATCGCGTTCCCGCGCGGCCACCAGCATCGCGTACACGCCCGCCAGGACGAGACAGATGCCCGTACGAAGGGCGACGCTGGGCCAGAAGGTCGGATTGAAAAGTCCGTCCCAGAAGTCACCCGTCGCCAGCCATTTGCCCGGCGTGAGCATGAAAGAGATGATCCCGTTGATCACGAACAGCGAGAGCCACGCCGCCCAGAAGTAGATCCAGCCGACGACCTTGTGGTTTCTCGCCGACATCGTTTTCCAACCGTAGTAGTAGATGATCGCCGCGGCGATCTCGACGGCGAAGAACGTCCACTCGATCGCCCACCCCCAGACAAAGTTGTGGATGAGCGCTTCCGTCGCCGCCGGGTTCAAGAGGCCGATGATGAACCAGATGCCGACCCCGGTAATCGCACCGAAGACGAGTGTCACCAGGACGAAAAACTTCGATAGTCTTTCGAGGTATTCCAGTTTCTGCGTGTCGCCGGACTTTCGCGCCCACGTCTCCGCCACGATGAGATAGAGGCCCCCTCCGATGGCGAAGTGGGATACAAAAACGTGCGGGACCGCGATAGCCGCCATCAGCACCCCGTAGCCGACGCCGGTGTCCCAGAATGGATAATTCATGCCGCCTCTCCCGGTTGCGTGTCATCGTCCCGGTCGATCCGGTACCAGGCCCAATGCAAACACAGGATCGGGGAAGGTGGAAGAAAAAAAAAGACGCCCGCCGCTTTCGCGGCGGACGCCTTCGCGTGGAGGGGTCCACTGATCAATTACTGTCTGGTCAGGCCACGTCAACCTTGCGGCCGACTTTTTCGGTTTTCCTCGACAGAGTGACGGTGAGGATCCCGTCCTCCATCCTGGCCTTGATGTTCTCCGGGTCGACTTCTTTACCCAGCGAGAAGCTGCGCTCGAACTTCGCCGAGCCGATCTCGCGGCGCAGGAAGCCCCTTTCCGGCGTCTCGGCCTTTTCGTCCTGACCGGCTTCTGCTACGACGCACTCACCCTTGATCGTCAGCGTGTCGTCCTCGAGCATGACCTCGACGTCCTTCCTGGACAGTCCGGGCATTTCCATGGTCAGCACGTAGGCGCTGTCCAGTTCCTCGATGTTTGTCCGCGGGAGCCGCTGCGACACATCCCTGCGGGCCTCCGAGCCGGCCCTCGAAAGGGCGGGAAAGAAACCGCTGTCACAGTTATCAAAAAATCCGTTGAACGGTCCGCGATGCGGGCTGTATTTTACGAGTTTCATTTTCACTTCCTCCTGTTTTTGTCAGTTTGTTCGGCCACTGAGCGGGTCCGATTATCTGTCTCAGCAACGGGTATATGCTCAAGCAGGCACCGTGCCAAACCAACCGAACAGCATAACCAATTGATTATAAGCAGGTTAGTGAAGATCGGACATGCCGGGTGTCGAGTGACGAACGAAGGGCTGTCAATGCGTCATGCTATTCTGTCATATATCCGGACTCTTCGGCAGGCCTGATGACACAAGACGCCGGGCTGAGGGGGATTCCAGCTATCTACTCTTTATAATCTTGCGCCCCAGGTAATAGACAGCCTCAAACCAACTCTTTTCATAATCCGGGTTTGTTTCGATTTCGGCGAGATCCTCCGGAGTAATGAACTCGTCTCTCGTGTAACATTGGACGACCATCGTCTTTCTCGAATCTCGCGTCATGGGAATGCTGCCGACATAAGAAAGACCAGATGACTCGAAGTCAAATCTGGATACGATTGCTTCATCGGCGGAAAACTCTGCGTTTTTCAGCACGATTCGCACTTCCGGATTTCTTAAGACGTCTTCCTCCGATAGCAAGCCCTTGGCGATCTGCTTGGTATTCAAGCCGCCCAGATCTATCGTGTTAAACCCGCTGTAGAAACACACAAAACCCGCATCTCCATAAGCCATCCAACTCTTGTGGTCGTTTTTTTGTTTTAATACAAGCCCGATTTGCCTCAGATTCCTAGCGGCCGTGCCCAATTTTTTTGCATACATATATGTCACACCGAAATTGAATATCCACAGGAATCCAACC
>CBDVDJ010000245.1:0-5200 GCA_965372695.1 uncultured bacterium | reverse complement strand
GTCAAGATGTCGGGTTATACACACGATGAAGTCATCGGCAGAACCTCCCTCGATATCGGCATCTGGAGGGACCCCGAAGTCAGGGCGAACGTCGTTCGCAAACTCAAGCGCGACGGGATGGTACGTAACCACGAAGCCGACTTCGTCACCCGCGACGGGGATGTGATCCACTGTCTCGTGTCTTCCGAGCACTTCGAGCTCGACAACAAGCGTTGTATCGTCCTGATCGCACGCGATATCACCGAACGAAAACAATACGAAGAAAAACTCAAACGAACGAGCCTCGAACTCGACCGCGAACGCGAGGAACTGACCGAGAAAAACATCGCCCTCAAGCAGATCCTCGATCACATCGAGCAGGAAAAAACTGAATTTCGCAAAGAGACGAGTTCGCGTATCGAGACGGTACTGAAACCGGTCATCGACAAGCTCAAGTCGGGCGGGGGCAAGCTCAACAAGAAAGACATCGTCCAGCTCGAGAACGGGATCAACAGCATCGTGGGTGCAGACGTCGACAGCTTCCAGGAGAACCTCACAAAACTCACGCCGCGCGAACTCGACATCTGCGACCTGATCAAAAAAGGCTACTCCTCCAAGGAGATCGCCGCCTTTCTGAGCGTATCCGTCCAGACGGTACACAAACACCGGCAGCTGATACGTCGAAAGCTCCAGATCAATAACCAGGACGTGAACCTCGCCGCCTACCTGCGTCTCCGGTGACGATTCGATAATCGTTCGCCGGTTGTCACGTATCTGGTGCGTACCCAATTCCTACCTACTTATCCCCCATTGAGTAGTCGACGTTTATGCGGGAAAATTGCGGTGCCGGTGAATTTGCGCCGGCATCACAACTGGACCTGCCGCAATGGACTGGAGAAAAACCACAGTGTTACTGGTCGATCCCGACGACGGTTTCGCGGGACGGGCCGGCCGTGCGTTCGACAACTCGAACGGATGCGCGGTTCTTTCCCGCGCACACACGCTGGCGGAAGCGCGCGCCCGGATGACGGCGGCTCTCCCCGATATCGTGATCGCGGACATCCGCCTGCCGGACGGGCCGGCGACCGACCTGGTCGGTGCAAACGGCGACAAGTCACAATACCCGCTCATCGTTCTGATCGAGGAGGGCCGCGAGGGCGACGGCGCCGCGGCCGTCGAAGCGGGTGCGATGGATTTTCTGGTCAAGAGTGGCTCGATTCCGGGCGACCTGCCCCGCACCGCCCTGCGCGCGGTGCGCGAATGGACGTACATCCGGGAGAGGGAGCGCGCGGAAAAAACCATCCTGGAACTGCGCGCCCGGGTCACCCAGTTCCAGCGCCTCGTGACGAGCGGGTTGATGGACCGCGGCGTCGCCCGCGACATCGAGAATCTGCTGACACCGATTCTCGGATATGCCGAAACCGCCCTCGAGATGATCCCGCCGCGCGGATACGCGCGCGGACACGCGCGCGGAGAGGTGGACCACGTGGTCAAGGTCGCAAAAGTCGCCAGGGATCTCGTGCGCGATGCCCTGGAGCGAAGTAAAAATGGCGGAGAACCCCGCAAGCCGATCGACGCGGCCGCGGTCGTGGAGGAAGTACTCGAGTTGTTGCGGCCCGTGGCGCCCCCCGGGATCGAGATCCGTGCGCACCGCTCCTGCACCGGCGCGGCCGTCGCCGCCAACCCGACCCAGTTGCACCGCGTCGTCATGAGCCTGTGCGTGAATGCTTTCGAAGCGATGCGGTCGAGCGGCGGCGTTCTCCAGGTCGACATCGACCTGGCCGGAGGCCCCGACCTCCCCGGCGACGACTTTGTGAGTATCGTCGTGACGGACACCGGGCGCGGAATGCCCCCCCGGATATCGTCGCGCATCTTCGACCCGTTCTTTACCACCAAACCGGCGGGTGAGGGGCTTGGTCTGGGATTGCCCATCGCCCGCGAAATCGTCAACGCACACGGCGGGACGATAGCGGTGGAGAGCTCGCCGGGCAAGGGGTCCGTCTTCCAGTTGCTCCTCCCCCGGTTCGACGCCGGCGACTCGGCCATCGACTCCGCCCCGGGCCGCGCGACGGTTATTCTCTGACACTCCCCCCCTGCACCACACACCACACCAGCAAAAAAAAGACCCGCTCAAAGAGCGGGCCTTTTTTTATAATCAGGACGACGGGACTGTTGATGCGTCAGCAAAGGTGTAAAATCGGGACACAGTTGCGTCTTGGGTGCCGGTTGCGAATCCCGCCGTCCATCCAGCAGCAGTGACTGCAGATCGCACACTCAATATCACCCATATCCTCCCCGTCTACAATAAGGGTTAATTGAGTAGATATTGGTAATGCTCCGAACCGCCGGGCCGGCCACCATCGCTATATTTATTTCAATAACAACATTTTACGGGTAATGGTCCGATTGCCCGCCTTCAGACGGTAAAAATAGGTACCCGAAGCAACCGGCGTCCCCCGCTCGTTTGTGCCGTCCCAGCGCACGCTGTGCCTCCCCTGGACCATGTTGCCGTCGAGCAGCGTCCTCACCCTCCGCCCCCCGACGTCGAATACCTCGACGCGAACACGGGAGTCGCCCGGAAGGACGAACGAAATGCTCGTGGAGGGATTGAACGGATTGGGCGCATTCTGTTCGAGTTGGAGGATTGCCGCCGTGGCACGGACCGTTCTCGACAGCCAGGCTGCTTCACTGCCGTCCTCGCGCAGGACGACGAGCGTATACCGGTACCATGTTCCCGCCGCGACGAACTCGTCGCTGATCGACCGCGTCGACGGCGTGAGCGGGCGGTTCCCGTGGATGGGCTCCCCCCTCCCCGCTTCGTCACGACCCGTACGGTAAACGACGTAGCCCCGCAGCGCTTCATCGCTGAACACGTCCCACTCGAGAAGGACCGCCCCGGCGTCGGCGTGCACTTCGAATCCCGATATCAGAACAGCGGTCGACGTGACGTCCACCGTCAGTTCCGCGGAGAACGCGCTGGGTATCCCCAGGTAGTTCACGGCTCGCACCGCGACGAAATAGTGTCCCGTCGAGAGCTGGCAAACGTCAAAAACAGAACCACTTCCGGCATTGGCGACGCGGTCGTAGCCGGGCGCGTCGCCGCCGGCGACCGACCGCAGCCCGATCCCGACTTCGTAGCCGGTAACGGTGGGGTCGCCGCTCGGCAACCACATAACGTGTACGCAACCGGGAGTACTTTCACCCGCCGACAAGACCAGCGGCGGCGACGGCGGCTGCGTGTTGACCGTGGTGTCGATGACGACCGCCATCAGGGCGGCCGCGGTGCCGACGCTGGAATAGCGGACGATCCCATTTGGAGAAGTGTATGTGGATGTCAACGCCGAGCCATTCATCGAGACGTTATACACGCTCGACGATTTCATATTGAGCAGGAAGTGCCTGGTGGACTGCTGCGCGCCGGCAGGGCTCACGCACGCCAGAGCAACCAGGAGTACGACCGACAGCACCGACACGCGCGGTAATGTCGTCGTGATGCGTTGGCGAAAGATGCGAGTCACGGGTGACCCCCTTCACGACATGACCGTCGTCCGGTGAGGGAACCGACGGGTCCGGTTATGTTTCCCGGGAAAATCGGGTCCGGAGCGCAAAATCACAATGAGGGGTTATTGATCAGGGAATGACCATACCGCGTAACTGGTTTTGCCGCGTACGGTTGCGGCAAACTCGGCGTGACGCCACACGAATAAATTTGTCGAGACGCCGAAACGGGTGTAAATTAGAGTTCGGACGCTCACCGGACCGTGCGGCGACGGCGGTGAGGAGCCATCCGGCGGCTGACGTCCCGGCTGATACATCCCCTGTGAAATCGCCGCGTTCCCGACACCCGAATCCGGTTTTCTAATACAACGCCCTGACGGCGGTGACAAATCATGGTGGTTACCAGACACCCGCAATCCAGTCAAAAGCGGACGAAAGCGCACGCCGAGGAAATCCTCCGCAAGGCCTTCAACGCGAGCTCGGAGTCGATTACCATATCCCGACTCCAGGACGGCCTTTTCATCGACGTCAACGAGCAGTTCGAGAAGATCACAGGATTGAATCGGGACGACGTGGTGGGCAGGACTTCCACCGAACTCGGCCTGTGGAAGAACAGCGGTGACAGGTCGCGTCTGGAGAAATCCCTCCGGCGGGACGGAATGGTGAAGGATTTCGAAACAGATTTCGTCGTAGCGGACGGCGAGGTCCTGCATTGTTCATTGTCGGCCGAGATCCTCGACATCGGGGGCGAACGGTGCATGCTGGCGACGGTGAAGGATATTACCGACGCCAGGAGGTCCAGGGAGGCGCTGGCCTGGTTCGATGAGCGGTTGCAATCGGAGCGCCGGACCCTCATCGAAAAGGAAGCGGCCCTCAAGCAGGTGCTCGACCACATGGAACAGGAAAAAGCGACGTTCCGGACCGAGGTGGTATCGCACGTCACAGATCTGCTGGAACCGATCATCACCAAACTGCGCCAGCGGGAAGGACGTCTCCAGCACAGGGACGTCGACCGCCTCGAACAGAGTCTCAAACGGATCGTCGACGCCGACGTCTACGAGCGCCAGGACAACTTCGACCGTCTCACTCCCCGGGAGATCGAGATCTGCGACGCCATCCGCCGCGGGCTCTCGTCGAAGGAGATTGCCGACGAGTTCAGCCTGTCCGTCAACACGGTGCACAAGCACCGGCAGGTGGTCCGCCGCAAGCTCCAGCTCAACAACAAGGAAATCAACCTCGCCGCGTATCTCCGCTCGCGCTGACACCCCTGTACCCTTCAGGCATTTGGCGCATTGTAAGACACTAATGTGCCTATACCCCTCGGGCATTTGGCGCATTGTAAGACACTAATGTGCCTACACCCTTCGGGCATTGGGCGCATTGTAAGACACTAATGTGCCTACTTCAGTAAAAGCATCTTTCTGGTCGTGCTGCGTTTCCCCACCGTCAGGCGGTAGAAATACGTCCCCGAACTTACCTGGTCGCCAACGTTGTTGGTGCCGTCCCAGTTCACGCTGTGCCGGCCCGCCGGCGATACCCCGCCGACGAGACGGCGGACCATTGCGCCGGTAACGTCGTAGACGACGAGTTCCGTCCGGGACGGCTCGGGGACGACGAACGAAATCGACGTGGCCGGGTTGAACGGGTTGGGGACGTTCTGTTCGAGCAACATCGACCAGGCCCGGGTGGTGACCCGTTCGGCCTGCGACCGATGCTCGACCCC
>CBDVDJ010000244.1:0-5233 GCA_965372695.1 uncultured bacterium | reverse complement strand
GTCCGAAATCTTCCCGTCCTTTTCGCCGAGATCAGAGCGGATCATACGCGCCAGGTCGTCGATGGCGCCCAGGACCTTGTTCTTTCCCTTCACCTCGAGGTATTGCGAGTAGAGAACTTCACCCGTCTGCGGGTGAATGATCTCTCCGGACAGCCGGTACGACTCGCCGGCGCTTCTCAACGCGGGGACGATGACGACTTCGCTGCGTTCGCGCTGGGCGATCGCACGGGCGACGTCGACGTCGATACGGTCAACACTCGTCTTTTTCATGCGCGCCAGTGAGGCTTCCGCACGGCGGCGCGACACCACATTGACGTACTGCGACTGTTCGAGCGCCACGTTCAACGCCACGTCGAAAGATCCGTTGAATATGTCTTCACCGGTGAGGTTGTCGAGATCGGCGACAACGGCCCAGTCGCGCGACGAGAACGGCTTTTCCGCTCCCGGCTTGAGAAAGACGATCGCCGCGAGGGCGACAAACACGGCCGCCGCCGCTATCCACACCATCTTCCATTTGGGCAGCGGCGGCTTTTTGGGCATGGATATCGGAATTTTGGGGAGCTCGATCTTCGGCATCACCGGCCTCTTTGGCTTCGCCGGCTTTTCCGGCTTCTGGACCGGCATCGCGCCACCGGTGAGCAGTGCTTTCTGGACGGCCTTGAGGTCTTTGAGCAGTTCTTCTGTAATGTGGTACCGGTCTTCCCAGTTCTTCGCTATCGACCGGTCGATGACGCCCTGAATCGCCGCCGGCGTATCGGAGCGTATATCGCTCAACCGCATCGGTTCGTCGTTGATGATCGAGTCGATCATGATCACCTTTTCGGCGCCCTTGAACGGCCGGCGCCCCGCGATCATCTCGTACAGGATCACGCCGAGCGACCAGATGTCGGACTGCTGGTCGACCTCCCCGCGCTCGATCTGTTCCGGAGACATGTATGCCACCGTCAGCGGGGCGCTTTCGTTTTCGGACGTGCGGGCGCGCTCGGAGAGACGCCCGAGCCCGAAGTCGGTGATCCTGGCGCCACCGACGTTGGTAATCATGACGTTCGCCGGTCTGAGGTCGCGGTGACAGATGCTGCTCTCGTGGGCGGCGTGGAGAGCAGAGGCGATCTGGACCGCGTAGTCGATCGCCGGTGTGAAATCCAGCGGGAACCCGTCGATCACGTCGGACAGTTTGCGGCCCGCGACATAGTTCATCACCACGAAGGTGTACTCATCCGTCTCGACCACGTCCTGGATCTTGCAAATGCTCGGATGCTCGAGGGACATCGCCGTCTGCGCCTCGTGTACAAGCCGGGCACGCTCGCGATCCTCGTCGAACTGGTAGTTCGGCAGGACCTTGATGGCGACAACTCGCTTGCGCTTGAGGTCCTGGGCTTTGTATACGATTCCCGAGCTGCCCTCGCCGAGCTGCTCCGTTATCTTGTAGTGGGCAATTGTCAGACCGATCATTTATATCCCCCCTCGATTATTCGAGGTTCATTGAGGTCCGCGGTAGAGGGAGAGTTTTTCTCCCAACCGCTGTTCCCAGTCACCGTCGTACTTATCGATGGCCGACTCGAGGACGGTGACGGCCTGATGGTCGAGGCCGTTCTCGTAGAGCGCCTCGGCATACTTGATAGTAATGAGTTCCAGCATGTGATCGTTGATTTCGAATTCGCGTTCGTCGATGAGCCGTTCGACCAGCTCTATCGTCTCCGTCCAGGCACCCATAGTGTTGTACGTCTCAGACAGGTCCCGGACGATGCCGGCGATCGCGTCGCCCGGCTTGCCGCCGTAACCTTCCAGCGGACGGTCGTAGTCGAAGTGGCGATCAATGGCAAACTCGAGCATGGTCATTTTGAACGGGTAGTCCCTGTAACCCGCCGGGAGCAGGTTGATCGTGTTGACGACCAGATCCTCATCGAGCGGATGGTCGAGGATGGCCTGGTAGCCGGCCTTGAAGAACTGCCGGTCCGTTCGATCGTTGCCCTGCCAGCAGGCAAGCATTGCCGGGTAGTCGCCGATCTCGACGCCTTCGACCGACACATCGCCCCACCACTCCGGCTGCGGCGCGGCCTCCCGGAACGCCCCCCGGTACTCCCGGGCCTGTTTCCAGTCGGTCAATTGACAGCCACCGAGGGCCATTACGGCCACCAGGACCGGCAATGACACCGCCAGCACGAGGCGGCCTTGACGCACGCCCATACCCGTAACTCCTTATATATAATACCGTTGCGCCTGACACACTCCAGGCGCCTCTTCAGAAAGTGCATTTCCTGTGCCAGCGCTCGCGAACC
Organism: uncultured bacterium; assembly: GCA_965372695.1. GTDB lineage: Bacteria > Krumholzibacteriota > Krumholzibacteriia > WVZY01 > JAKEHA01 > CBDUWU01. The sequence continues at coordinate 2,954 of CBDVDJ010000244.1, read as the reverse complement.
CGGCCCCAGACGGCGTCACGCCGACAACGGGACGGTCCCGGCCCGGACTGGGCGCACCCCGCCGAAGCCTTGAACTTCACTGGTTACAGGCGTATAGTATTCAATAAACTTCCACGTCCCTGACCGGTGAGATACAAACCGAGACTGGCAATTGAACTATATAGGGCGAAACATATCCCACTACAAGATCCTCGACAAACTGGGCGAAGGCGGCATGGGCGCCGTCTACAAGGCTCGGGACGAACGGCTTGATCGATTCGTCGCCATCAAGTTTCTGCCTCGCACACTCAGTTCCGATCCAGGCACAAAGAAGCGCTTTGTTCACGAGGCCAAGGCGGCGTCGGCGATCGATCATTCCAATATCGGCGTCGTTTTCGATGTCGGAGAAACCGACGACGGAGAGATGTACATCGTTTCCGCTTGTTACGAGGGAGGCACCCTTCGTGACCGCCTGAGCCGTGGAGAGGTGCCGGTCAGGGAGGTCGTCGAAACGGGAATCAGAATCGCGTCCGGCCTGGCGGCGGCACATCTGAAGGGTATCGTTCACCGGGATATCAAGCCGGCAAACATATTGACGACCGATTCCGGCGAGATCAAGATCGTCGATTTCGGCCTGGCCAAGCTGGCGGGAGCCACCCGCGTGACACGGTCCGGAACCACTGTGGGGACCGTATCCTACATGTCCCCCGAACAGGCCCGCGGCGAGCCCGTCGACCAGCGCTCCGACGTATTCTCCACGGGAGTGGTTCTATACGAGTTGTTGACGGGACGTCTGCCGTTTCGTGCCGAACACGACGCGGCGGTTCTCTACAAGATTCAGCACGAATCCCCGGAACCCGTCAGCACGATCCGCCCGGACACGCCCATCGAACTGGAAAGAGCGCTTGCGAAAGCACTCGAGAAACATCCCGACAAGCGATACTCCGACGCCGGCTCACTCGCCGATGACCTGGTCGACATCAGCCGGCAGATAGACGTTTTGCCACGTCGACGACGGTCATACGTGTGGTTTCGAAGGAACCGGGCGAGAATTGGGCGGTGGGCGGCGATAAGTGCTGCCATCGCCCTCGCCGTCGTGGTCGGCAGGTATCTTCCGGGAGAATCGCCGGACTCGGGAAAGACAGTGGATACGTCACCGGCGACGCGCTTCACGGTCGACATGCCGGAGAACGTTCAACTGGCGGGAGCAAATGTATACATCCCGTTCGCCATCTCCCCGGGCGGAGACAAACTCGCTTTTCTGGGTATTTTCGAAGGTGAACAATATTTGTTCCTGAGACAGATGGACCAAATCGAGATCACGCGTCTACCGGAAACTGAGGGCGCACGGTGTCCTTTCTTCTCTCCGGACGGCAGGTGGATCGGTTTCAGCACGGACAGTAAAATGAAGAAAATATCCGTCGAGTCGGGAGTGGTACTGACTATTTGCGACTCGCCGGGATGGTACGGCGCCGACTGGAGTGAGGACGGAGATATCTATTTTGTTCCGCCGGAGAGTGGCCGACTAAACGTCGTATCGGACGGCGGCGGGATCCCTCGTCAGCTGGACACGGATCCGCCGCGTGGAAATACTGTTTACCGCTGGCCCAGTTGTCTTCCCGGCGGCCGATCCTTGCTCGTCGCCGAGTGGTCAGGATTTCCTTATGAGACGCCCATTGTTGACGTCATCTCGCTGGAAACGGGCGAAAGAAAGACGGTGGTCGAGTCCGGAGAGTATCCAAAGTATCTTTCCACCGGGCACATCCTGGTCGCCAGACCGAACGTCCTGGCGGCGGTACCGTTCGACCTCGAGCGACTCGCCGCTACCGGCCCCGCTTTTACCGTTCATGAAGAGCCGGCAACAGGAATGGTCCCGTCGTATTCGGTATCCACTACGGGGACACTCGTACTCGCGAGCGTTCCGCAGAGAGAATCCCGGTCGAAATGGAGGGACGAAGCGGCGACCTGGATGCTGGAGCGCAAACTCATCTGGGTCGACAGGACAGGAATGGCCAACCCCGTCGGGGTCCGGCCGGGCCCGTATGCACTGCCCTGCCTGTCGCCGGACGGCAAACTGCTGGCGCTGTCGGTGTTCAGGGAAAAAGGGGTGGAAAACTGGATCCTGGAGATCGACAGGGGCATATTTACCCACCCGCAGACAATCGGTAACGATCACCTGCCCGTGTGGTCGCCGGACGGCAACTATCTCGCGGTCAGCGCCGCCATCAGCGGCCCGCCCAACATTTACCTCGTGCCCGTCGACGGCCAGACGCCGCCCGTTCGACTGACTCGCGACAAAGATCATCAGGATCCGGCATCCTGGACACCAGACGGCGAGACTCTGGCATTTGTGGACTTCCCCGCTCCTTTCAATGGCGATATCTGGCTGGTTGACAGGACCGACACCTCGAGTGTTCGTCCCTTTCTCACCACAGAATTCGACGAACGGCATCCCATGATCTCTCCCGACGGGAAGTGGATCGCATACACATCAAACAGGAATGAGAGACCCGAGATATATGTGGACTCGTTTCCCGGTCGCAAACACCGCACCCTGGTGAGCCTCGACGGCGGAACGGACCCGATGTGGTCTCGAGACGGTCGCGAGCTGTACTTCTGGACCGTGGACCCGAATGAAGACGAGAACAGATTCAACGTGTTGATGGTCACGAGGATCGAAACAGAAACAGACCTGAAATCGGGTGTGCCGTCCGAGTTGTTTCGGAAGAACTCGGTGTACCACTCTGCCGGCAGACCCAATTACGACGTATCGCCAGACGGACGGTTCCTTCTCATCGAGCCCGACCAGATACATTCGCCCGTCCGGCAGTTGTCCGTTTCGACGAACTGGTTCGAGCACCTGGCCGCAATGCAGTAGTCACCTACCCCCCCCGACATCGCCGGCCACCAAATGACAATAAAAAAAGGCGCGGCGGGAGTTCCCGCCGCGCCGGCTGGCTCGCCGGATTCTCGAT
>CBDVDJ010000243.1:0-5234 GCA_965372695.1 uncultured bacterium | reverse complement strand
GCTTCGGCTGGTTTTTCGGCTTCGGCTTCGGCCGGCTTTTCGGCTTCGGGCTCGGCCGGCTTTTCGGCTTCGGGCTCCACTGCCGGCGCTTTGGCCACTGGCGTCTCCTCTGCCGGTGTTTCGGCCGCCGCTTCGGCTTCGACAGCGGCTATCTTCGCCGCCTTTTTCTCGGCCCTCACCGCGGGATCCATAGGCTGCGTTTCGCCAGCCTTCAGCTCTTCGTATTTTGCATCGAGTTCTTCAAGCGACACTCCCCGCTTGAGCAGCGACCATTTCTTCATCACGCCGGTACTGCGCAGAATCTGTTCGGTGCTGGTCGTGGGCACGGCGCCGCGCCCCATCCACTTGAAGATAAGGTCTTCCTTGATCTTGATGTCGGCCGGTTCGGTCATCGGGTTGTAGTAACCCAGGGTCTCGATAAACCGGCCGTCTCTCGGCATACGGGAATCCGTTGCAATAATCCGGTAGAAGGGCTTCTTTTTGGAACCCATCCGCTTGAGTCTGATCTTGACCGCCAAGTCTGGCACCTCCGTTAAACTTCGAGTCTCAGTTGAAAGAGAATGGTAATTTCATCCCTTTTTGCATTTTGCCCATTTGCTTCATCATTTTTTTCATCTGCTGGAACTGCTTGAGCAGCTGGTTGACCGCCTGGACGCTCGTTCCGCTGCCTCGAGCGATCCGCTTCCGCCGGCTTCCATCGATGATCTGCGGCTTCAGCCGCTCGTCTTCCGTCATCGAATTGATGATCGCCTCGACGCGATCGATGTCCTTCGGATCGACGCTCATCCCTTTGGTCATCGCCTTGGAAAACCCCGGGATCATTTTGAGCAGGTCGTCCAGCGGTCCCATCTTTTTGATCCGCTTCAGCTCGCCGAGAAAATCGCTCAGCGTGAACGCCTGGTCGCGAATCCGCTGTTCCAGCTCCTCGGCCTCATCGAGGTCGATCGACTCCTGCGCCTTCTCGATGAAGGAGAGCATGTCCCCCATCCCCAGAATGCGCCCGGCCATCCGGTCGGGGTGAAAGATCTCGAGGTCCGCCAGCTTTTCTCCGACACCGGCAAACCGGATCTTCGATCCCGTGACCGCGGCCACCGACAGAGCCGCGCCTCCCCTGGCATCGCCGTCGAGTTTGGTCAACACGACGCCCGTGTACTCGAGACGGTCCTTGAAGGACCGCGCGACGTTGACCGCTTCCTGTCCGGTCATGCTGTCGAGGACAAGGAGGATTTCCTCGGGACCGGAATTCTCCTTGAGCATCTCCAGCTCGCCCATCATGACGTCGTCGATGTGCAGGCGACCGGCGGTATCCAGTATCAGCGTATCGCACATCCGGTTGTGCGCCTCGGCCTTTGCCTTTTCATATAGCGCCCGGACGTCCTTGTCCCCGTCCTGTCCCCGCGAAACCGGAATATCGATCTGCCGGCCGAGAATCTCGAGCTGATCCATCGCCGCCGGCCGGTAGACATCGAGGGCGGCCATCAACGGCTTACGACCCTTCTTGCGCAGAAAATTCGCCAGCTTTGCGCAAAAGGTCGTTTTCCCCGACCCCTGCAGCCCCACCACCATGACCGTACTGAACCCGCCCTGCAGCTGAAAAGGTGCCGCGGTCCCGCCGAGCAGCCCGGTGAGCTCCTCGTTTACGATCTTGATGATCTGCTGCGCCGGCGTGAAACTCTTGACGACCTCCTCGTCCTGGAGGCGTTCTTCGATGCGGGCGACGAACTGCTTGACGACCTTGAAGTTGACGTCCGCTTCCAGCAGAGCACGCCGGACCTCACGCGAGGTTTCCTTGATGTCTTTTTCCGAAAGCTTTCCCCGCGAACGTAACTTCGAAAAGATGCCTTCGAACTTCTGTGACAGACTACTGAACATACGACCGATCCTGCGGAGTAAGAGGGCACAAACCGCCCCTACCCCGGGGACCACCGTCCCTGAAAGGGACCGCGGCCGGCGCAATCTCTAAGGTGTTAAAAGATCGAGGACTAGACCGTTTGCGGGTTCATCCGTGAATAATAGAAAATATCAAACCCCGGGAAAATCCGCAAGCTCTAAAATTGATTGACCTTACGCGGGCCGGAGATACAAGTTATTATATATCAATGGGTTGACAGGATGCCATCAGGACGGGGTGGCGGTCACCCGCCCCGAATCGCGTTGACGGCGGCGCGATAGTCGGGTTTTTTGAAAATCGCCGTTCCCGCCACCAGGATATCGGCTCCGGCATCGCGGGCCCTCACAGCCGTCTCCGGGGTGATACCGCCGTCGATCTGGATCGCGAAGCCGAGGCCCCGCTCCTCCCTGACCGCGGCGGCCCGTTCGACGTTGGGAAGCGCCGATTCCATAAAAGACTGACCGCCGAAACCGGGAAACACACTCATCACGAGGAGCATATCCACATCGTCGAGGTAACGCTCGATCCTGCCGGTCTCGTTGTCGGGATTGATCGCCAGGCCACTCTTCACCCCGCGGCCGCGGATGTCGCGCAGGTCGCGCGTGATATCGCTGCTTGCCTCGGCGTGAATGACGACAATGTCCGACCCCGCGTTGACGAAGTGTTCGATATACTTGTCGGGACTGTCGATCATCAGGTGGGCGTCGAAAACCATTTTCGACACGGGCCGGATCGCTTCGATCAACATCGGGCCGAAGGTGAGATTGGGAACGAAGTGCCCGTCCATCACATCGAGGTGCAGGAACTCCGCGCCCGTTTCTTCGATCGCGCGCACTTCTTCGGCCAGCCGGGAAAAATCCGCCGCCAGCAGGCTCGGCGCCACCGCGATTTCACAGCCGGTAGAAACCGGACTGTCAGTCGGAACTAGCTGCGACCAGCTCAATCGAATCTCCCTGTCTGATGAGGGCGCCGGGTCTCGGCGCCTGACCGATAATCGTGTTGGGAAATACGTCCTGCCGCGATTCGTAGCGGACGCCACTGATCCGGAACCCCATGTTACGCAGTTTTTCCCTGATAAACAGCAGGTCCTCCCCGGTGAGATCCGGCATCAGGTATTCGCGCTTCTGTCCCCCTACCGCCACGACGACATCGATCGCCGAGTCTTCCAGCAGTTCTGCGCCGGCGCCGGGCGTTGTGGCCAGCACGGTCTCGCGCGCGTCCCCCACCGAATGGACCCTCGAGACGCGACCCGTTCGCAGGTTGTGACGGCGGAGCAGAATGCGTCCCTGTCGAAGCGACATTCCCTTCAACTCCGGCACGACCTGGGTGCGCGCGCCCAGACTGAGGACCACCTCCACGGTGCGCCCTTCCTTGATGTTCTCGTTCGCGCGAGGCTGCTGCTGAATCACAAACCCTTCCGGGATCTCGACGTGATGCTCGGATCGCTGCACGCGCAGATTGAGCTCAAATCGTTCGAGCGTCTTGACCGCCTGCGACTCGCTCATGTTGCGCAGGTCCGGGACGATTACGGCATCGCGCTGATGGATGAGCATCGGCATGATGACAAAATTGAACAACAACACGCCGAGTACGAAAACACCGGCGAGTGAAATGATCGATATGCCAACAGATCTGAGAGTCATTGCTATTACTGTATAACCGACCGCGGCCGCGCGGTCAACCGGACTCCGTCCCCGGTCACTCCAGTTTGTCGCCGGCCGAGAGGGCGTGCCCCCCCAGGTAAGCCGCCGGCGTCATGCTCTTTTTGCCCTCCGGCTTGAGCCGCAGGATCTCCAGGGCGCCCTCGGCGCACGCCACAACGAACGGATCCAGAGACGCCACGACACCCGGCCCGGCGGCGGTATCCGATGGCAATGCCGACACCACCGCCTCTTCGACGATCAGGCGCCGCCCGCCGTGGAAAGTGAATGCGCTCGGCCACGGGCTCATCGCCCGGATATGACGGTCGACCACTTCCGCCGGCTGCGACCAGTCGATCCGTCCGTGGTTCTTTTTGATCTTTCGCACGTAGGACGACCGCGAGTCGTCCTGCGCAACCCGCTTCACCGACCCGTCGCACAAACCATCGAGCGTCCGGACAAGGAGGTCCGCTCCCAGTCCCGCCAGGCGATCCGTCAGCGTACCGGCGTTGTCATCGGGCAGCAGGGGCGTCGACTCCTGCAACAGTATGTCCCCCGTATCAACGCCGGCATCCATCAGCATGGTCGTACATCCCGTCTCGCGATCGCCGGACAGTATTGCCGCCTGGATCGGGGATACGCCACGGTACTTCGGCAGAAGCGAAGCGTGGACATTGATGCAACCGTACTTTGGGAGTTCCAGAAGGTCGCTGCGGATAATGATGCCGAAGGCCACCACCACGATGATGTCGGGACACAGCGCGACGATACCGGCGGCGACGTCGGTGTATTTTTCGCGGGACATTTCCTCGACGGGGAGACCGAGTTCGAGCGCACGGGCCTTGACGGGGGTGGGCTGGAGGCGCTTGCCGCGGCCGCTCTGCCGGTCGGGCTGTGTCACCACGAGTATCGGCGTGTATCGCCCCGAGCCGGCCAGCGATTCCAGAGACGGGAGCGCGAAGCCGGGGCTGCCCATGAACACGACCTTGACGTCGGAGTGAGGCAATTTATTGTCCGGCGGCCAGTTCGGAGGCGATGCGCTTGAGCTCTGGTTTGATCAGGCTCTTCTGCGCACTGGAGAGGTAATCGACGAACAGGCGCCCGTTGAGGTGATCGATCTCGTGCAGCAATATACGGGCGAACATCCCGTTGGCGTTGATCGTGTGTTCTTTGCCCTCGAGGTCCTGGTAGCGCACGACCACTTCTTCCGAACGAACGACCCTGCTCACGACATTGGGAATGCTGAGACACCCCTCCTCGTACTCCCAGGTGGATTTCGAGCGCTCGAGGACCTCGGGGTTGACGAGAGCGATGGGATCAGCTTCTCCGTCGTCGACGTCCTTCATCTCCAGCGCGACGATGAACCGCTTCGTCAATCCGACCTGGGGAGCCGCCAGCCCGATGCCCCGTTCGCGGAACATCGTTTCCACCATCGCCTCGGCCAGTTCGGCCAGCTCGGCATCGAATTGTTCCACCGGGGCGCAGTCCTGGCGCAACACGGGGTCGCCGTAGTATCTAAGCTCAACATTCATAGTAAGTTGCAGAAGCAGGCGCGCAATCGACTCGCGCGCGCCGCCCGGCATAAAGAATAACTGCCGGTACCGGCGCGCGCCAGAGCAATTTACGAGTTGCCTTTTTCGACCACGCCGGAGACGGCCGACTTGAGCACCTCGACCTTGACGTTGTCGGCGATCTTCAGGATG
>CBDVDJ010000242.1:0-5235 GCA_965372695.1 uncultured bacterium | reverse complement strand
GTGAGGGGCATCGCACCCCGCCGAGCTGACGGGCGATGGCGCCGGGGTCGACTCCCGCCCGCAGTGCCAGCGAAATGAGCCGGCCGATGGCCTCGGTCTGCGACGCGGCGCATCCTCCAGCCTTGCCGATCTGGGCGAACAGCTCGAACGGCCCGTGCTCGTCGTCGTTGACGGTGACATAGAGGTTGCCGCAGCCGGTTTCGACCTTCCGCGTGGTACCCTGGATCGAATCGGGGCGCCGGCGCGGTTTCTTGATGTGGTCCCTGTCGTCCTCGATTCCGGTTTCAGCCTGATCCGAATTCACCGACGCGGCGCCCGCCGTCGCTGCTTGCGACGGCATTTCCTTGCCGACGTTGAGCACCTGGCAATCACGGCTGCCGTCGCGGTAAATCGTCACTCCCTTGCATCCCAGCTCGTGGGCCAGACCGAACACGGTACGAACTTCTTCGATGGTAGCTTCGTGCGGGAAGTTCACCGTTTTTGACACCGCGTTATCCGTGAACTTCTGGAAGGCCGCCTGGATGCGCGTGTGCGCCTCGGGCGTGATATCGTGCGACGTCTTGAAAATCTTCCGCCACCGCTCGGGCACTTCCTCCAGATCCTGGACGCTGCCCGTTTCGGCCACGCGCTTGATCAGCTCCTCGCTGTAGAATCCGTACTCACGCGCGACCTCCTCGAACGTCGAGTTGGACTCGACGAGCTGGTCGTTGTCCATCACGTTGCGGACGAAAGCCAGGGCAAAGATGGGCTCCACCCCGCTCGTCGTGTCAGCGATGATGCTGATTGTACCCGTGGGGGCGATAGTCGTTCGGGTCGAATTGCGAATCGGCAGTTCTCCCCTGTCGGCAAAGACGCTCATCGCGAAGTTCGGGAACGCGCCCCGCTCTTCCGCCAGCCCCCTCGACGCTTCGTCGGCCGTCTTCTCTATGAACGACATCAATTCTTCGGCCACTTCGACGGCGCGGTCGCTGTCGTAGGACACCCCCATGCGAATGAGAAGTTCGGCGAACCCCATCACGCCGAGGCCGATCTTGCGGTTGGCCTTGGTCAACGCGTCGATCTGCTCGAGCGGATATTTATTCATGTCGATCACGTTGTCGAGGAAACGCACCGCGGTCGCCACGCAATCGCCCAGAGCTTCGTAATCAACCGTACTCTCCCCGAGAGTTCCCCGCGCGAACCGCGAGAGGTTGATCGAACCCAGGTTGCACGACTCGTACGGCAGCAGCGGTTGTTCGCCACACGGATTTGTGCTCTCGATCATCCCGACCCTGGGTGTGGGGTTGTCGCGATTGATTTCGTCGATGAATACGATACCGGGTTCACCGTTACGCCAGGCGCCGTCGACTATCTTCTCGAACACCATTGAGGCGGGCAGCGAGTCGACGACCTTGCCCGTACGGGGGTTGATCAGCTCGTATTCTTCGTCGTTCTTGACGGCTTCCATGAACTTGTCTGTGATGGCCACCGAGAGGTTGAAGTTGTTCAGGCGGTCATTGCGGCGCTTCGCTTCGATGAACTGGACGATGTCGGGGTGATCTATCCGCAGAATCGCCATGTTCGCGCCACGGCGCCGTCCACCCTGTTTGACAGTTTCGGTGGCGGCGTCGAACACCGTCATAAACGAGATCGGGCCGCTGGATACGCCCTGGGTCGAATTGACCACGTCATTCCGGGGCCGGATGCGCGAAAACGAGAACCCCGTACCCCCGCCACTCTTGTGGATAATGGCTGTATGTTTGATCGAGTCGAAGATCCCGTCCATCGAATCTTCCACGGGCAGGACGAAGCAGGCGGACAACTGCTGGATGTCGGTACCGGCGTTCATCAGGGTGGGAGAGTTGGGAATGAACTCGAGCCGGGACATCAAACCGTAGAATGTCTCCTCCCACAAAGCCCGCTTATCGTCATCGATCGCATAAAATGTCTCGGCGGTGGCGATGTTCCCCGCGACGCGCCGGAACAACTCCGCCGGTGTCTCGACCGGTATGCCATCGGTGTCTTTTCGCAGGTATCGTTTTTCCAGCACCCTTCGGGCGCTCTCACTGATGACCAACTGCTCGGAGGAGGACTCTACGCGCATCTGATGATCTCTCCCTTCGTGCGGTGCAAAACCGGCGACCGTCTCATTCTGCAAAACCGGCTCTATATCTACCCGCGATTGTACGTTACTTCTACACTAAAGATACCACATCTGGTGGCAAAGAGTAGATGTAACCGCTATATATTGTGGTGTCAAGCGTTTCATACAACAAAAAAACAATTTTTTAACTTTCCTGATTGCAAGAAGTTATAAGCACAGTTTCGATCATCGCCTCGCTGCCGATCCCGCGCCGGCCGCCCCCCGCACACCCCCCCCTTCGACCGTGGTCAACCCTTTGGGGATAAAGAAAATATCACCTCCGGTGGCGATCCGGAAGCGCCATTTGACCTGATTCTTGCTATATATACGAGTTTCACGAACGCGTTGATCAGGTTTCGTAACGACATTCCGGGGGGATGCTGTCAAATGCTGCACTTGAGAGTCATATCTGGGTCTTCTAAGGGGCGCACGGTATCGCTGGACGATTCCCAGCTACCCCTGACTATCGGCCGCGATCCGGAGAACACCATCGCGCTCGACCACACGGCGATCTCGAGATTTCACTGCACGATTTCATCCGAAAACAACGCCTATTACGTCGAGGACAACGGCAGTACCAACGGAACGTACCTCAATGGCCGGCGCGCCGAAAAGGAGCGCCTCAGCCCCGGAGACGAGCTGATCATCGCCAACGTCGGCATCGTGATCGAAGCCTCTCCGAAGTCGATCTACGAAACGCACGCGCCGATGAACATGAACGTGTCCATCGACATCAAAACCAAAGCTGACAATTCCCTCACGCTGGCCAATCCCGCCGAAATAATGGGTGTGAAGGAGTTTCTGGAGGGTTTCGCGGAGGACGAAAAGTCCAAATCATACCAGGCGCTGAAGCTCCTCTACGAGGCGGATCGCGCCTTCCGCGACATCGAGGACCTCAAGCAGCTCATGGAAAACATGCTCGATCTGATCATGGGCGCCATCCCGGCGTCGCGCGGATACGTGTTTCTGCTCCAGCGCGACACGGGCAATCTCGTGCCCTACGTACGGCGTCCCGACGACTCGCCTGGCGACGACGCCGAAATCGTCGTGAGCCAGACGATACTCCAGACCGCCGTGAAACAGAAATCATCGATCATATCCAGTGACGCGCTGGTCGACGAACGGTTCATCCACTCCCGCAGCATCGTCCAACTAACCGTGCGCAGCGCGATGTGCACGCCGCTGATCAACCGGGGCAAGGTGCTGGGCATCGTCTATCTGGATTCGACCAGCGAAGTCGACCTTTTCAAGCGCGAGGATCTGGCGCTCTTTTCCGCGATCTCGCTGAAGGCGGGTATCGCCATCGACAACGCCCGGCTCTACGACGACCTGCGCAGTCTGTTTTACAACACGGTCGAAACGCTCGTCCGCACGATCCAGGCAAAAGACCAGTACACGAGCGGACACTCGACCCGGGTGAGCCGTTACGCGTTACTCATTGCCGAAAAACTCGATTTGACAACAAAAGAAAAACACCAGCTCTACCTGGCGTCGATGCTCCACGACATCGGTAAAATCGGCGTTCCGGACGAACTGCTCCACCGCCCGGGGAAGCTCAGCGACGACGAAATGGAGCGCGTGCGCAACCACGTCCAGCTGGGCGCGTCGATGATAGAAATGTTGGGAGAGATGCACCCCATCGTTCCGCTCATCCGCCACCACCACGAGAGCTGGGACGGGACCGGTTATCCCGACGGGATGAAGGGCGAAGAGATACCTTTGATTTCGAGAATCATTTCGGTGGCCGACATGTACGACGCGATGACGTCGGACCGGCCGTACCGGGCGCGCCGCACCCACGCCGATGCGGTCGAGGAGATAAAGAATACGACCGGCAGCAAGCTCGACCCGCGCGTGGCCGAAGCGTTCCTCCAGGTGCTCAAGGAGATTGCGCCATCGCACGGCTCGCAATCGGACGCGGACTCGACATTGGTCATCCAGCCAACTGCTACCTGATCGAAATTTCCGCGATAGCGGCCGTACCGCTGCCCCCGTGACACGACTTGATTTCGAGCCGGATCCGTTTTGCCGTTTTGACGGACGGGTCGAGCTGGATCAGGTGTGACCGTTCATTCGCCTTGAGCTCGATGGTCTGAACCTTCTTGCCGTCGGCCCTGATCTCTATTTCTTTCGGCTGGTTGGTCGTCAGCAACGTCAGCGACAGTATGCCGTCGGCGAGCCCCAGAGGCAGCAGGACCTCGATGAACGGGTTGTCTCCGCCCTTGAAACCCGATTGCCACGCCGTCCTGTCACTCCCGTCGAAGGCCTGCCACATCGGGTGCCCCTCGAGCGGCTCGGAGCACAAACCGTTGAGCGCAATCTTGTCGTCGCGCGCGCCGGCACTCAGGATGAATTCCTCATCCTGGATGATGTCGATCTGCTTTCCATCGGTCGTGTGTATACGGATGTCCCACATCCCGTCCTTGTTGATTTCGACGCGTTCGAGCGTCCTGGGGCTGGCGTCATCAAAGTACCAGTGCCACACCCAGTCGAATTTGGGACCGAGTTCTTCCACGTAGACCATCCCGCCGTCCTTGCCGCCGGTCGACGACCGGTAGAGGATCATCCGGCCGATGTGCCCGGCCAGCGCGGGAGGGAAAGCTTTGTAGTAGACGGGCATGAATCCGGCTTCCTCGAGCTCCGGCGCGTAGGGCACCGCCTCCGTCGGGAGCTCTTCCGCCGGGCCTGAGCCTGCGGTTGCGACCGCCGATTCCTTGTCACCCGTACCTCCGTCATCGGATTTATCGCCACACCCGGTCCCAAGCCACGCAAGAGACAACGCCAGGAACAACACCCACATTTTCGTCGCTGAAGTCATGATTACCTGCCTCGTTTACTTGTTGAGAATTAAGGGATTATGCAATAGGGGGAGGGCCCTGTCAAGACCCGGAAACGAGGTGATTGCCGGCGGGCACGATTGGAAGAGCAGCGCTCGCCGGCGTTGGTCGGCCCCCCGTCAGCGCGGGGCCCGGACCAGCGCCGCGGGTAACGATGCACCCGAACCGGCAAGATTGGAAATCAGGTTGGCCACGCACTGGCGGCCAACGTCGGTCAACATCTCGGGGGCGCCCTCGTAACCCCAGTAGAAATTGTACGTCGTTCGCAACAGAACC
>CBDVDJ010000241.1:0-5238 GCA_965372695.1 uncultured bacterium | reverse complement strand
GGGAGATACCGGCCTGGTACGCCACCTTCAATTCCGGCTCCAGGTTCGGGTTGCCCAGCGTACCCTGGGAACCGATCGCTTCCTGCGTCTTGAACAGGTTCACACGGCTCGGCCACTGGGTAAAACGCCCGTAGTGGAAGAAGAACTTGTCGCGGTCGGTGATCGGGAACGCGAACCCGAGGCGCGGCGACAGGTTGAACTTCCATTCTTCGACTTCCGAGTCGACCTCGGTACTGTTGATGAGAATTTCGTTGTTGTTGCCGGTCGAAAAGAACTCCCAGCGCACTCCGCCGTTGACCACCATGCCCTCGTATTCCCACTTGTCCTGGAAGTACAAGGCGCCTTCGGTGTTGAAGTTGTGGTAGATATTGACGTTCAGCCCCTGCTGGTAGACACCGGTATCAGAGTTGAACCGCCGCTGCGCGGGACTCACACGCTCATCGTCGGACAGGTCGTTGTAAATCAGCTGGACACCCGTTTTGATCCGGTGTCCCTTGAACTGCTCCGACGTGAGGTCACCACGGACCAGGTACTGGAGCGTTTTCTGATTGGTGAAAAACGGATAGTCGTACGCCGTTATGAAGTAGGGCGAATCGTCGTCGGTGTACCAGGTTGCGTTGGAGATACCGCCCTGGAGATACGTCCCGTTGGGAAGCGTCGTTGGCAACCCTGCCGTGTTGAACTCGTGGGGCTGCTTCGGGTTGCCAAATGCGTCGTGAACCGTCTGCGTTGTTTTCAATTCGAGGCGGCTCGCCTTGATCGAATAGAGCAACTTGCTCGTGATGTTATGGTTGAACCCGACCTTGAACTGCATGTGGTCGCGTACTACTTCCGGCGTGCGTGTCGCCGAATTGAACGCAACGAATGACGAATCGGCGCCGTTCTGGTCGCGGACAAACGGCTTGAAGTCGCTGTACGGAAACTGGAAGCCGGAAAACAGCACCCACGGCCGATAGTACAGCACAGTACCGTCCTGGGCGGTCACAGCTTCGTCCCATATGACGTCGGTTTCGCCGAGCGTGGCCGCGCGGAAGTTGTGGTAAAACTGTGTAATGACTTCGCCGGTTTCGGGGTCGCGCACTTCCTGAACGACGATCACGCGGCGGATGTTGAGCTGCCGCTCCCGATCGACGTCGTTGGCAATTTCGGCCCACTTACCGTGGTCGATCCGGGTGATTCCGAAGAACTGCATGGTCGGGGGCTGGCCTTCCTGAACGATCCTCAGACGCTGGAAGTAATGGATCTGTCCGACGTAGCCCTCGATATTCCAGTTGTTGTAGTAAGCATCTCTTTGTGACCGGGTGATAATCACCTCAGCGGACATCTTGATTCGCTGGCGGTTATACGTGAGTTTTGTCTGGGCGTTGTACGACGCCGTCTGGCGCTCGCGGAATTTCAGCCAGTCTGTGATCTTGTGTTCACGACGCGGTTCGATCGTCGTGTTTTCGGTGTCGGAGAACGTCGCCTCACCCGATATGTAATAGCGAAAACTTTTCCACCACGTCGGTCCACCGAAACCGAGACTCAGGCGGTCGAAGTTCGTATAGGTCTTGTCCTGACGTCCGAAGTCGTCGGTAAAATAGCGGAATTCGCCGCCGAACCGGCGGCCGCCTTCTTTGGTCGAAATATTGATAACGGCGGACTGCGCGTCTCCGTATTCGGCGTCCATGCCTCCGGAGACGATCTCCGAACCCGCGGTACCCAGCAACCCGACACCAACCGTGCCTCCGCCCAGCGGATCGTCGACCGGAACGCCGTCGATCTGAATCTGTACCTCGCCGCTGCGGCCGCCGCGGACGTGCATTTCGTCTCCCTGCTTGATGATTCCCGCTTTGAGAGCCACCGCGTCGAGGACGTCGTCCACAGGCATCTCTTCGAGCTGCTGGGAGCTGACGGTGGCTCGAGCGTCGGAAGACGTCACCTCGACCATTTTCTTTTCCGCAGTAACGATGATCTCCTGGGTCTTCATAACGATCGTCTGGTCGAGTTTGAAGATAATCCGGGTATCCTTGCCAGAATCAACGCGAATGCCGCTCTTTTCATCAGACTTGTAACCCATCATCATCGCCTTGATGGCGTACGAACCCGCCGGAACGCCTCTGATCGTGAACTTGCCGTCGTTCAAGCTCATTGCGCCCAGATTCGTGCCGAGCACGATGATGTTAGCGTAGGCCAGCGGCTTGTTGTCTTGGCTGTTCTGGACGATTCCCGATATAGTGCCCGTCTGTGCAAGGAGAGACGTCTGAAAGAGACACACCATAGCGAATGCTAATATCGCGATGGCCGGTCCCTTCTTCTCACCTCGAAACATAAGCGAACCCCTTTCAAAACGCTTCGAAAGCCGATCTACGGACTGACGGTGTGATCGGGCATACTTCGCACACTCTACTATCTGATCTATGTGTGGTGGGGACAGTTATATCGTCAACAGCCGTGCTGCCGTTCGCGATATGGTCGATCTGGTGGGGTGACGCTACCACATTACAGGCAGCAAATAAAGCTATATCACGGACTTCGTAACGGAAATATATGACCGGGAGGTCCGGGTGTCAACAGTTATCATCCCGCCATACGGGGTCCGGGAGCCCTTTGCCGGCGTTCTCGACGCGTCGGGAGCGATGGCGGTGCTCGCGCGGTTCCTGTCGAACGGGCCGTGAGTGCCTCTTGTGGCAACTCCTTGATTTATTACTATTTACCTCCTGGTCAGTTTCCGCCTGTTTCTTCAACCCGTTTGAGAAAGAACTTCGCCCAGACCGTCTTGCCCGGCGACGCTCCCACACCCCGTTTCTCGGCCCTGCGGTAGCCCGGCGCCTGGGCCCGAACGGTGTACTTGCCCTTGGGAACATCCTGGAACCGGTAGGCCCCGTCGGCCCCCGATTTGACCGTGGCGCCGGACGGGGTCAGGACGACCTCGGCTCCGGCGATTCCGACGCCGGTGGCATCGTCGTACACATAACCGGTAATGACGGAGGGGCTGTCACCCTTGTTCCAGAAACAACCCGGCGCCGCGACCAGCGCCGCGAGAACCATGAATACGACCAGTCTTCGAACCACTCTTCGACCTCCATGGGAAAATATCTTCAAATCGTCAAAGTTGAGCTTTCGAGGTGGGGTATTGACGAAAGCGAAGCTCGATCACCGCCAATCTGCTACTCGTACAACCAGCAACTGACACGATGGCCGGTTTCGACTTCCTTGAACTCCGGCGTCTGCTCGCGGCACACCTGCATGGCGTGGGGGCAGCGCGTATGGAAAGCGCATCCCGCGGGAATATTCGCGGGGCTGGGCACGTCGCCGGGCAACAGGATCCGTTTGCTTTTCTTCGCCGGATCGAGACTGGGGATCGCGCTGAGAAGCGCCTGCGTGTAAGGGTGTTTTGCGTTCGAATACAAGCGGTCGCTGTCAGTCAGTTCGACAATCCTGCCCAGGTACATCACGGCGACCCGGTCGCTGATATACTCCACGACGCCCAGGTCGTGCGCTATGAACAAGAAGGTCAAACCAAGGTCATCCTGCAAGTCTTTCAACAGATTTATAATCTGGGCCTGGATCGATACATCGAGGGCGCTGACTGGTTCGTCGGCAATGATCAGGTCCGGATTGACCGCCAGGGCGCGGGCAATCCCCACGCGCTGGCGCTGTCCGCCGGAAAACTCGTGTGGATACCGGTTCATGTATTCGGCCGGCATACCGACGCGCTCGAGCAAATCCACCACACGGTCACGGACTGCGTCGCCCTGGGCGAGTTTGTGAATCCGGATCGCCTCGGAAATCATGCTGCCCACCGTCAGTCTGGGGTTGAGCGATCCGTACGGGTCCTGGAAGATGATCTGCATGCGCTTGCGCATCTTGCGCATCTCGTACTTACCCAGCGCAAACACCGACTGGTTGTCGAACAGCACCTCCCCGGCGGTGGCTTCGATCAAACGCAGAATCACGCGGGCCATCGTGGTTTTTCCGCAGCCCGACTCCCCGACCAACCCGAGTGTCTCACCTCGACGGAGCTCGAACGATACGCCGTCGACGGCGCGTACGTACCCCACAACACGGGAAAAAAGCCCGCGCCGGACCGCAAAGTGCTTCTTGAGGCCCTTGACTTCGAGCAGTACATCGGTGCTCTTCTGCTGCGGGCGCTTCGCGCTTGTCAAATCCACACCCATATCAGTCCTCGTGAACGTCTTTCCAGCACCGTACCGTGTGGCCTTCCGATACTTCCCTCATCTCGACCGACTCGTTGTCACAACGGTACTCTGCGTATTTGCACCGGTCGGAAAAACGGCATCCGGCGGGAAAATCGACCGGGTCGGGAACCCTGCCGGGGATGACTTTCAATCGCTCGCCCTTTGTGGCCAGACGCGGGATAGACTCTTTGAGACCCAGCGTGTACGGGTGGCGCGCGTCGCGAAACAACTCCGTAACGCTGCCGACCTCCATGACTTTACCCGCGTACATGACCACGACGCGGCGCGCCATCTCGGCGATGACGCCGAGATCGTGGGTAATCATCAGGATTGCCATGTTGAACTGCTCCTGGAGCGAGTGGAGCAGGTCGAGAATCTGGGCCTGGATGGTGACGTCGAGCGCGGTCGTCGGCTCGTCGGCGATCAGGAGGCTGGGGTTGCAGGAGAGCGCCATGGCAATCATCACTCGCTGGCGCATACCACCGCTGAGCTGATGAGGATACGCTTTGGCGGCCCAGCGGGGATCGGGTATCTTGACCAGATCGAGCATCTCCAGCGTCTTTACCGCCGCCTTCTTCTTGTTCACCTTCTGGTGGAGCATCACCGCTTCTTCGACCTGGTATCCGCACGTGAACACCGGGTTGAGACTCGTCATCGGCTCCTGGAACACCATTGAAATCTCGTTACCGCGAATCTTGCGCATCTCCTTTTCGGACAGCGCCAGCAGATTCTGGTCCTTGAACATGATGCTGCCGCTCTCGATTTTCCCCGGCGGAGACTGGACGAGGCGCATGGCGCACAGGGCGGTGACCGTCTTGCCACAGCCGCTCTCACCGACGAGGCCCAGCGTTTCGCCGGGTGCGATCGAGAAGCTCACACCGTCGAGCGCGCGCGCCGGCCCCTCCTCAGTGGCGAAAGTGCAGGTCAGGTTGGTGATGTCGAGTAGTTTGTCCATGTCGACAGACCCTTCGTCGGGCCGTTTCTTCGTCTGGGTATCGAGAGTGAACATCAATGTATTTCTTTGGTTACTCTATGTTTAGGTTTCCACCACGGTCAA
>CBDVDJ010000240.1:0-5249 GCA_965372695.1 uncultured bacterium | reverse complement strand
CGGAATTGTTCAGCATCGAAGCGATGGTGCGCAACTACCGCGAGCGCTACGACCGTATCACCGGCCGTTAGTTAATATTATGGCCGTCGCGGGTGTCGTCGTCGAAAATATATAATAGAGAAGAGAAGGAATGCTGAAGGACCAGCAGATTGTATACATCGGCAACGACTGGTTTGCCGACAACCGCACCAGCAGCCACCAGATCGCGCGGCTCTTGAAGCAGCACAACCGCATGCTCTACGTCGAGGCCGCCGGCCAGCGCGCGCCCAAGGCGTCGAAACGCGACTTCGGCAAGATCATCGTCAAGCTCAAAAAGGCGTTTGCCAACCCCGAACGCCTCGACGACCGCATGCACGTCTTCTCGCCCGTGATACTGCCCTTTCACCAGTTTGCCCTCGCGCGCTGGCTCAACAAACGCATCCTGGCGTGGTCCATCAATCGGGCGTGCCGAAAAGTCGGCTTCGACGATCCCCTGCTCTGGATCATCCTGCCCCACTATTCGTCACTCGTCGATTCCATCCGGCGCAAGGGAACCGTCTACTACGTCGTCGACGAGTACGCGTCCATGCCCGACGTCGACGCCGGCCGCATCCGCGAAATGGAGCGCCACATACTCGATCATGCCGACGTCGTGTTCACCATCTCCGAGGAACTGACCGAGACCAAAGGGGCCATCAACCCCAATACCTATTTCAGCCCCCACGGCGTCGATACCGCGCATTTCAACAGGGCATACCACGATGACCTGCCCATGCCCGCCGACATGGATCGTATTCCAGGTCCGGTTGTCGGCTTCTTCGGGCTGATCGAGGACTGGCTCGACCTCGAACTCATCGAACACCTCGCCGCCAGCCGCGGTGAGTACTCATTTGTGCTCATCGGCAGGGTCGCGTGCGACGTTTCGCGCCTGAAAAAATACAAAAATGTATTCTTTCTCGGGCAAAAAAAATATGAAGACATTCCCGCCTATCTCAAATACTTTGACGTTTGCCTGATTCCTTTTAAATTGAATGAAGTTATAATTAACTCGAACCCGCTGAAGCTGAAAGAGTATCTGGCCGGCGGGAAGCCCGTTGTATCCGTCGGTATCGGTTCGGTCCGGACGTACGGAGACCTCGTATATATCGGCGACACACCCGATGAGTTTCTCGGGGGAGTGGACAGGGCGCTCGAAGAAGACTCGCCCGAGCGCGCCGCAGGGCGCGTCAAGGCGATGGAATCAGAGTCCTGGCCGGCCAAGGTCGACGTTATCTGCGAGCGGGTCAGCAAACACATCAAGGGGGTCCGTAATGAGTAGCACGGTTTATCTGAGATCGGTCAAAGAGACACCCGTCTCCGACGTGGTGAACGAAATATTCGAGGCCGTGGATTACCGGGCCCTCATTCCCGAAGGCTGCAAGGTCGTCATCAAGGTCAACCTCAGCACGCCTTTCGAGGAGAACGCGGCCGCTTCCAACACGTCGCCCGAAATCCTCGACGCCGTGTGCCGGATCGTTCGCGAGCGCACACCCAACGTCGTTGTGGGCGAGTCCAACGGGATGCGCTACGACACCGAGGATGCATTCGAGGTGTCGGGGTATTATCCCATTCTCGAGAAGCACGGTGTGCGCGCCATGAATTTTACCAAGGACGAATGGGTGGACGTCGGCGAAGATCTGATCGCCGGCTGGGGGCTGCCGAAGACCCTCGTGGAGGCCGACGTGTTCATCACGCTGCCCGTGCTGAAGACGCACGCCACGACCGTTTTTACCGGATCGCTCAAGAACCAGTTCGGGTGCTACCCCCAGCACAACCGCATACTGCTCCACCCGAAACTCGACAAGGTACTCGTCCTGATCAACAGGATCCTCAATCCGAAGCTGGCTGTGATGGATGGCATCATTGCCATGGAGGGCCGGGGGCCGATCAACGGCGAACCCCGCCAGTTCGACACCATCCTCGCCAGCACCGACCCCGTCGCACTCGACGCGACGGCGATGCGGGTGATAGGGATCGACCCCTACACCTCCCGCCACGTCCGCTGGGCGGCGGAAGGCGGCCTGGGAGAGATCGATGAAGCAAATATCTCCATCGACGGTGATTTCGACGAGTTCAGGACCGACTTCAAGCCGGCCGAACAGGACCTGCCGATCAAGGCCCTGGGCTTGATCAGCCGGTCGAAGTTCCTGACCGAGAAATTGATTCTCAACCCCGAGTCGTTCTACCCGCTGAGGTCCGCGGCCATGAAATTCAGGGAAGTGCGCGACTTCTTTCTGGGCAAACGTACGACTTGACGGAGCGGCACTGCGTGGCGTCCAATACGGATGGCGCGCGGGCACTATGCAAGCAGATCCGGGAATGGCGGCCCCGGGCCCGGCCCGGCAGCGGGGCGGGGAGTTGTAGCCGCCGCAGCAGTTTATGACCCCACAGCGGTTGCTTTTGATCGCGAGGTATGAATTTTGCAGCCTGATGGCAGGCTAAATCCTTTTCCATCAAGAGGTAACAAAGACCGGTTTCGGGACCGACCCGGTACGAAAAGAATCGTTCCGGAACATTCACCCCCGACCGGTCAGCGCCAAGGAGTGTGCGGGTGATGACTACACAGCTTCGTTTCAACACATCGGGTTTGATATGGGTGGCGGCGATCGCGCTTCTCCTGACCGCGGGAACTACTTTCGCGGCCGATTATTACGTTTCGACATCGGGCAACGACGGCAACTCCGGGTCCAGCTCGTCCCCGTGGCGGACCCTTCAGAAAGCGGCCGGTTCGGCGGGGCCGGGGGACGTCGTCCATGTCCTCGACGGCAGCTACGCCGGTATGAACATCACCGGTGACGGCAGCTCGTCGTCGCCGATCACTTTCCAGGCCGACGGTTCCAATGTCCGGCTCACCAGCCGCAATCCGGTCACCGACGACATCGTCAATATCGAGGGCGCCGACTACATCGTCATCGACGGCTTCCTTGTCGAAAATTCGCCGCGGATCGGAATCCGCATCGTCAACGCGCGCGGAGTCGTGATCAGGAACAACGAGGTCATGCGCAGCGGCCATACCGGGATCCTCACCGGGTGGACTCCCGAAATCGAGATCATCAATAATATCAGCTGGGGCGCCGGCGCCCAGCACGGGATCTACATCAGCAACAGCAATGACCCCAACGACAACGTCATCGTCCGCGGCAACGAGTGCTACGGCAACGGTCAGAACGGCGTCCAGCTCAACGGCGACTGCTGGGAAGGCGGCGACGGGATCATCTCCGGCGCCATCCTCGAAGACAACATCATCCACGACAACAACTGGAAGGGCTTTTCGCTCATTTCGGTCCGCAATTCGATCATCCGGAACAACGTTCTATATGACAACGGCGTCACCGCCGGGGCGGGCGCAATCCACCTCGCCGACCAGCCCGACTGTACGCACGAGAGCATCAATAATGTGGTGGTCAACAATACCATCATCGAACCGCGGATCGCCGGCATCCGTCTGACGGACGATTCGTCGCCGAATGTGATCTTCAACAATATCGTTGTCGCCAACGGCACCGACTACACGATCGTCGACGAAGTCGGCGGCAACCAGATCGATGGCCCGTCCAACCTGCTCTACGCCACCACGTCGAACCTCTTTGCCAATCCCGGCGCCGGCGACTACCACCTCACGTCCAGTTCACCCGCCGTCGACGCCGGCACCGCGTCGTATCAGGGCGCGCAGGCTCCCAACGTCGACCGCGAAGGCAAGGCGCGCCCCGTGGGCTCGTCGTGGGACTCGGGAGCGTACGAATACGGTACGGCGGTACCCGACAACACCCCCCCCCAGGTCAACGTCACCGCTCCGACCCAGAACCAGTCGGTTACCGGCCCCGTCACGCTCAGCGCCAGTTCGAGCGATAATATCGGTGTCGTGGGCGTGCAGTTCCGGGTCGACGGCGCCCCGGTGGGGCCGGAGATCTCCCAATCGCCGTGGCAGACTTCTCTGTCGACGACGTCGTTCACCAACGGCGATCACGACATTACGGCGGTGGCGCGAGACGCGGCGGGAAATACTGCAACGTCGCCCGCGGTGACGATCAACGTCAATAACCCCGCTCCGACGACGGGAATTCTGGCCGACCACCCGAGAATGGTCCTCAACCCGACGCGGCTCGCCGAACTGCGCGCCGCCGCGTGCCGCGATGAATTCGGCAAAGTGATCCCGGGCTGCACGCCGACCCCGCAGTGGACGACGCTCAGCAACTACGTGGAGATGTGTTACGCGAACCCGGCCAACTGCTACATCGTGCAGCCGTATGCATTCGCACTCTATTACATGATGACGGGCAACACCGCGTACGCGAACCGGGCGATCAGTCTGGTCGATGCGGAAATCAACGACGGTTACGACGACGAACGGAAAAACTTCTACCTGCACGCCGACGATAAAATCAGGGACGCGGCGTTCGTATTCGACTGGCTTTACGACCTGCTCACCCCTCAGCGGCGGGCCGATTACATCGACTACATGAACCGTCTCGTCCAGGAGATATACGTCGAGGATCCTCTGCACAACCCGTTCTTCGAAAGCCCCCGCTGGGCGACCAATGACCCCGGCAACAATTACTTCTACGCGCAGATGCTCTGTGGCGTGCTCACGGTTCTGTCGACGTATGGCGAGAACGACTACACGGTGCCGCTCAACGGCAGCGATCTGCCGTTCGCGTTGTATTTCAAATCGGAAGGCCGGATCTACGGAGATTTGCTCGAGTTCGTCTATGCCAAGCTCGAGGTCGAAGCCCAGGGCGAGTGGATTTCGTATCGCGGCGCCGGAGGCGGCTGGCACGAGGGCACCCAGTACGGCACGGCGGCCAAGCTCCAGATCTTTGACATCTACCTCCTTCTCCGAGCGGCCGGCGCGAAGGACTACTTCACGTCAACGAGTTTCCCGCGATCGGCGGCGAGGTTCTTTCTCTACCTCAACCAGCCCGACAACGAAGTGCGCTACAACGGCGGCGACGCCGGGCGCGACAAGAACGTGCCGATCAGCCCGTACCAGCGCGCGACGGCGCTCCAGCTGGCCTCGGGCCTGGCCGGGACGGTAGAGGGCGAGTTCATGCAGTACTGGGCCAACCATATCTATCCCAATATGAAAACCGGCTGGCAGCACATGTTTCCGACGGACTTTCTGCACACCAACCTCAACCTCCCCGAGCGCGACTGGTACGGTCAGCCGCTGGCGTATTGCACGGGAACCGGTGGTGGGGGACTGGGCTGGATGAACAGTCGTTCGAGCTGGG
>CBDVDJ010000239.1:0-5251 GCA_965372695.1 uncultured bacterium | reverse complement strand
CACCGCTTCGGCGTACGTCCCGCCGCCGCTGTAGATGCCGATCCACACGACACAGGGGTAGGTCGTGACCGGGATCGCGTTAATGGCGTCCTGGATCGTGTCGTAGTACTCCGCCCAGTGGGGAGTCGGATTGCCCTTCACGAAGTAGTCCAGGCGTACGTCTTCGTCGGTGATGCCGGTGTACGTGTTGCCCGTTATCACCGGCGAGGCACTGTTGCTGACGATGCCGAATTCGCTGTTGTAGAAGTTGTTGTTCGAGATGATCGACGTCGAGCCGGTCCACACGTCGAGGCCCGCCGACAACCACGTCGAGACATTGGCGCCGGAGAGGCAGTCGTAGACGTCGTTGTTGTCGATGGTGGGATTGCCCGAGTAGACCGAGATCCCGTAACTGAGGCGGTCGGGATCGAGGCCGGCCAGCGCGGTCACGGTGTTGCCAGAGATCACGCCGGTGTCGGTGTTGCCGATCACGTCGTCGCGCGTGTAGATACCGATCCGGCCAAAACCGTAGACACTGTTGTTGGTGACATCGATGTAACATTCCTGCCGCCGGATGGCGATACCGCCTGCGCTCGGCCAGGAGACATTCTTGACATCGTTGTCGTGGATATCGCCGTCGCTCCCGGCGTCGGCGTAGATGCCGTACTGCCGGTCGATGCCCGTGCCGTCGACGGTAAAGCCCGAGAAGTCGACGACGGCGCCGTTGGTGATGCGCACGATGTACTGCGTCTGCCCCGCCGTACCGGTAATGCTGGTGGTGGCGAGACCGGCGCCCGTAATAGTGAGATTCTTCCCGTCGATCAGGATCGCTTCGGCCCAGGTGCCGGCGCCGACGAGAATGATGTCGCCGTTGATAGTTCCGTTGATGGCCGCCTGGATGGTGGCAAAGTCGCCCGGCACGTTGTACGTCGTCGCCGCGGCGCCCGGTGCCAGCTGGACAGTGGGCGGTATGCTCTGCGGTCCCTGTACCGCGTCTATAAATGGTGAGCCTTTAGGTGGCGCCTTGGTAATCTCTCCCGCGGTTGCACCGCCGAAGGCCAGGACACCGAACAAAATTAACGTGCTGCACAACAGCAACTTTCTCATGTTTTCCCCCAGTGCTATATGTGTTTAGATGCCGGAAAAGAACAAATGAAGGGCGGACGCACGCGCGCCTGAACTTACCGGTCCGCTCCGCCCGGTCAGCGGAATTCGAGCATGGTTATCCCCCTGTTGTTTTGACTTGTAGCCAGTCTCCAAGAGAGACCGTAGCCGGTGTCACCAATCCTCAAGCCGCGGGATTGAACGGAGGGGGGGGTGTAGGTGAGTAGCGAGTTGTTGTTGTGCAGACCTGAAAATAATGCCGATGTTAAAACCTGGTTGCTGCCCTCCCCGGCAGATTCCTGAACGGCACCTGAGATACTCCCCGAGGCATTTTAGGTGTAAACGGGATTTTACACTATCGGGGGCTTAAAAGCGAGTAAAATATCCTGATATCCGTCATGTTTCGGGCCGACTCGCCGGTCCGTTTGCTCGAGCGTCTATCCGACGTCGAGTGGCGTGATCCCGACGATCGACAACGCCACGAGCTGTTCCACAAGATCGAGGGCGTACTGGTATCTTTCCACGACGTCACCAGTTGCGTCCGAATAGATATTCGGGCGCTTATCTGATAGAATTGCGAAATGGAACAACCACAAAAGAGCACGCATCTCTGCCGGCAGATCCTCCGGCTGGCGCGGCACGGTCAACTCGCCGGAGACTATATCCGTGAGGTCTCGAGGTTGATCGTTGACTTCGTCGGCTGCGATGCCGTGGGAGTCCGGATAGTGGACAGAAACCGGTTCCTGCGCTGTGAAGCACTTCTCGGGGTGGAAGAACCCTTGAGCGTGGAGATTCTTCACGGCAAGAAGGACAAAAGCGGCGTAACTATCCCGGTGCAAGAAGTCGATTCTCCTCTGGAGCGATTGTGCGACGATGTGATTTCAGGACGGCGCACACCCGCGACTCCGGGATGGACAGCGGAGGGGAGTTACTGGACCGGAGATATTGGAGCGGTCGTCGCGGGTGAATCGGACAAACGAACGACAGGCGAGGTGGAGTCCGGCTACAAGACGGTCGCGATCATGCCGTTTGCTACCGAAGACCGTCTGAACGGGCTTCTGGTATTAAAAAGCCGCAAAGAGAGCTTCTTCGACCAGAATCAGATCGAGGCTTACGAGGATTCCGCGAAAATGCTCGGAATCGCGTGGTCGCAACGTCGCACGCAGATCGCGCTCCGTGGACGTGTCAAGGAGTTGACGTGCCTCCACGGCATTGCCAAGCTGGCGTCCGCTCCAGGTGAATCCCTCGAGAATACCCTGGGCGAGGCGGCCGAACTGTTGCCCGCGACATGGCTCTATCCGGATATCGCGTCCGCCCGTATCGAATTTGCGGGGCAGAATTTCCAATCCGGCGGTTTCGCCGAGAGCCCGTTCATGCAGGTCACCGACATCGTTGTCGGGGACAAAACTTGCGGATCCGTGACCGTCGCTTACAGTGAAATGCCCCGGGAGCTGGACGAGGGCCCGTTTTTGAAGGAAGAGCGGCGGCTCATCGAGGCCATCGCAACGGAACTCGCTATTATCATCGAGGCGAAGCGGATGGAGCAGGAAGCGGAGGCCCTGCACGAACAGCTTCGGCATGCCGATCGACTGGCGACGATCGGCAATCTTGCGGCCGGGCTGGCCCACGAGTTGAACGAGCCACTCGTCAGCATCCTTGGCCGCGCGCAGCTGATTGAAAAAATGCCGGGCTTGCCGGACCAGGCGGTGACGGACAACAACCGTATCGTGGCGGCCGCCCTCCACGCGCGTGAGATTATCAGCAAGCTCAAGCTGTTTGCCCGCCAGGCTCCGCGGCGAACGGAGACGGTCAGTTTGAATGACATCGTACGCGACGGGCTGTTTCTCGTCGAATCGCGGTGCCAGGAGGCAAACGTCGAGCTCGTCCAGAACCTCTCGTCTGACGAACCGCTCGTCGAGGCCGATCGTGGCCAGCTCTACCAGGTCCTGGTCAATCTGGTGGTGAATGCCGAGCAGGCATCCTCGGGGGGCGACCGTATCACTATCCGGACGGAGCTGGATGGAAACGAAGCGGTATTGTCGGTGGATGACACGGGCTCGGGAATCGAACCCGGCACAATCGAGAAAATATTCACTCCGTTTTTTACTACCAAAGAAAACGAGGGGACTGGTCTTGGCCTGGCAGTTGTCCAGGGCATCGTCGTGGCGCATAGAGGCGAAATAAAAGTGGCCAGCAAATCAGGACGGGGAACCCGGTTCGAGGTCAGACTTCCATCCGTAACATCGACACTGGAGGCCGGCGATGACTGAGAAGAAGCCGAAGATATCATTACTGGTCGTCGACGATGCGCCCGATACGCTGGAAGTGCTCGAGCGGATTCTGACCGCCTCCGGCTACCGCGTTTATACCGCCTCCAGCGTTGTGGACGCGATCGGGATCCTCGACGGCACCCACGTTGATCTCGTGGTCACCGACAGGAAAATGCCGACCATCAGCGGCCTCGACCTCGTCCGCCATGTGCGGGAAAACCTGGAAGATACCGAGGTGATGATGATAACGGGCTACGCGACGATCGAAGGAGCGGTGGAAGCGGTCAAAATCGGCGCCGAAGAGTATCTCTCCAAGCCGTTCACCGACGACGAGCTGCTGGAAGCAGTCGAGCGCGTGCTCGAGAAACTCTATGCCCGCCGCGCCGTGCGTGAGAAGCCCGCGCAGATATCATCCGGCACTTACGGCATCGTCGGAGAGTCGCCGGTAATGCAGGAGGTGTTTCACTCGATCTCCAAGGCCGCGGAAACCACGGCCACTGTTTTGATCACGGGAGAAAGCGGCACGGGCAAGGAACTCATAGGCCGTGCGATCCACTATCACAGCGCCCGGTCGTCGGGCCCGTTCGTGCCGATAAACTGCGGCGCAATCCCCGGTGAACTGGTCGAGAGCGAGCTGTTCGGTCACGTCAAAGGGGCCTTCACCGGCGCCACCGGGACAAAACAGGGTTTTTTTCAGGCGGCGGCCAACGGAAGTATCTTCCTCGACGAGATCGGAGAAACGAGCCCGGCGATGCAGGTCAAGATGCTGCGCGTTCTCGACGACAAGGAAGTCTTGATGGTGGGAGCGACTGCCGCGAAGAAAGTCGACGTTCGCATTCTTACAGCTACCAACAAAGATCTTCTGTCGTTGGTAAAGAAAGAAACGTTTCGCGAAGATCTGTACTTCCGCTTGAGTGTGATCACCATAGCGGCGCCCCCGCTGCGCGAGCGTGGGGACGACATACTAAGCCTGGTGAATCACTTTGCCACCAAGTACTCGAGCCAGAGCGGCAAAGACACCCCGGTATTTTCCGACCGTACCCTCGAAACGCTGAAGAACTACGCCTGGCCGGGAAATGTGCGTGAACTCCAGAATTTGATACGACGACTGATCGTGATGAAGGATGGGCAGAAGATCGAGATCCCCGACCTGCCCGACCACATGCGTTTCTCCGTCGTCCGGACCGGAGACGTCAAACGGTCTCTGGCCGAAGTCGAGGCGGACCACATCAAAATCGTGCTGGCAAGCGTCGATGGCAACAAAACGCGTGCCGCCGAGATCCTCGGTATCGATCGCAAGACACTCAGGGAAAAACTCAAGAACCACGGACAGAATTCCGGCGTGTAAGCGCCGCCGGGGAGTTTCTCCCCACCGGTTCTTATTTCCCCGGAGCGCGCCACCGGATCCCCGGCTATTCCTCTCTATTCCCATGTTCTCATATTCGATCCGCAGTTTTCTTAGTAATTAAATAACAAAGAGTTGCAGCTTCGTGTCTGGCCGGACGCTGTGCGCCTTCCGCCGGGTGGCGCCCGTGGTATGGGCTATGCGATACAGAGAAGCAGCAGACAACTCGAACTCCTGAAAGGGTGAACAAGCATGGTAGCACTACTGGTCGTTTTTATGATTCTGATGTTTCTGACGATCGACTATCTGGTCCAGCGGAGGCGGTCGAGGAATGCCGTCGGGGCCGGATCGCTGGCGCCGGAAACTGTTCCCGCGTTCAAAACAGCCCCGGAAACACCGTCCGGCGTGTTCTTCACGCCGGCCCACACCTGGATGTTCATCGAGCCCAGCGGTGCATCGCGGATGGGTGTGACCGAGTTCGTCCAGTCGGTTCTCGGCTCGATCGATCGTATAGAGACACGGGAGGTCGGTGACTCGGTTCATGAGGGTGAGG
>CBDVDJ010000238.1:0-5261 GCA_965372695.1 uncultured bacterium | reverse complement strand
AGCCGGGGGATATTCCCGTACGACACCGTGGAGCTCCTCGAGAAGGACCGGGGCATCAAGACCGGGGTCGACCTTCGCACGAAGATGGACTGGACGCCGGTCCGCGACAGCGTGCGCCGGCACGGGATGCGCAACTCCAACTGCATGGCGGTCGCTCCGACCGCCACCATCGCCAACATCGCCGGGTGCATCCCGTCGATAGAGCCGATCTACAAGAACATCTACGTCAAATCGAACTTCAGCGGCGAGTTCACCGTCATCAACAAGTATCTGGTTCGTGACCTCCAGGAACTCGGGATGTGGAACGACGACACGATCGAAAAGCTCAAGTACCACGACGGCAGCATACAGACCCAGACGGCAATCCCGGCAAAACTGCGGGCGAAATACAAGGAAGTGTTCGAGATAGGCTCCGAATGGATCGTCCGCCACGCCGCCCACCGCGGCAAGTGGATCGACCAGAGCCAGTCGGTCAACGTGTTCACGACGAGCACGTCGGGCAGGCACATTTCCGAGATCTACATGAACGCATGGAAAATGGGGCTTAAAACGACGTACTACCTGAGAACCATGGGCGCCTCGTCCATCGAAAAATCGACGCTCGACCAGAAGAGCAGAAAATTCACGAATGCCGGCGCCGCTTCTACGGCGCCCGAACCGGCTGTACCCGCGACACGGGTCGCCGACGCCTGCTCGCTGGACGACCCGACCTGCGAAGCGTGCCAGTAGAAAGGACCACGACCGATGTCATCGAAAGAAAAAAAACTGCTCAACTGTTCGACGACCGACCCGAACAAAATCCTGCCCATGAAATACAAGTGGGCCCGCCAGCACTTCAAGGACGGGGTGGCCAACAACTGGACACCGGAGGAAGTGAACATGCAGAAGGACGTCGAGATGTGGCGGAGCCCCGACGCGCTGTCGTCGCACGAACGCCGTCTCGTCATGTGGAACATGGGCTTCTTCTCCACGGCCGAAAGCCTGACGGCCAACAATATCGTGCTCACTATTTACCGCCACATTACCAACCCCGAGTGCCGCCAGTACCTGTTGCGCCAGGCGTACGAAGAGGCGATTCACACGGACACGTTTATCTACTGTTGTGACACGCTGGGGCTCGACCCCGACGACGTCTACAACATGTACAACACGATCCCCAGCATCAAAGCAAAGGACGACTTCGTCATCGACATCACCCGGTCGATCCTCGACCCGGAATTCACCACCGAAGGCGTCGACAACATCCAGCGTTTCGTCCACGACCTCGTCGGATACTACGTCATCATGGAAGGCATATTCTTCTACGCCGGATTCGTGATGATGCTGTCGTTTCTCCGGCAGAACAAGATGGTGGGCATCGGCGAGCAGTTTCAGTTCATACTTCGTGACGAATCGGTTCACCTCGCGTTCGGCTGCGACCTCATCAATACGATCGTCCAGGAGAATCCCGAGATCTGGACCGACCAGTTCAAGGAGACCATCACGGCCAACGTCCGCAAGTCGGTCGACCTCGAGTACGAATACGCCCGCGACTGCCTGCCCCAGGGAATCCTCGGGCTCAACGCCGACGCCGTCCACCAGTACATACAGTACATCGCCGACCGCAGGCTCGAGCGGATCGAACTGCCGAAGATATACGACGCGCCCAATCCCTTTCCGTGGATGAGCGAGGTCATCGACCTGAAAAAGGAAAAAAACTTTTTCGAAACCCGCGTCACCGAGTACCAGACGGGCGGAATGCTCAGCTGGGACTGACCGGCATCCGGATTCGACGTCCCGGACAGGTATGAGTTGAAGTTCCCGCCCGGGGGGAGTAATCTCGGTCGAACGATCAACCGATGGAGGCTCCCGCTGCGCTTACTCTCTTACCTGACGACGGCCGCACACCTGGCCATGCAGATCTGGCGCTGTTACACGCGCCGTCTCGTGCCGATGATGGCGGCGGGAGTAGCGTTCTATTTCCTGCTCGGCCTCATTCCGTTTCTGCTCATCACGACCGCTATCAGCGGTTACCTGTTCCGGACCCACCCCGAATGGTACGACCACATGTCGACGACGCTGCTCGCCGTCCTGCCGCCGGGAATCGGCGCCAAGGTCCTCGGCACCGTCGACAGCGCCGCCTCCAACTGGCAGACGTTCGGATTTCTGGGGATCATCGCCCTGTTGTTCGTGTCGATGGGGCTGTTCGAATCGATCGACTGGGGGATTAACGGGGCGATGGGCAGGGCCAAACGGATGAGCTATATCAAGGGACGGCTCGTCTTCATGGCTTATGTGTTCGGCACAATCGTATTTCTCTCGATGGGCGCTGTGGCCGACTACGCGGTCAACATCGTGCTCGCCACTCCAGCGCTGGACGCCGTCTCCGCCTATATCCCCAGACGCGCTTTCTCGATGGCGGGCATCTGGCTCTTCCTCTTCATCCTCTACATGGCCGTCCCCATGCAGACGCCCAAATGGTACCGAGCGCTGTCGATCGCCTTCGCCGCCGCCGGGGTGTGGGCCTACCTGCAAAAAATCGGCGCGTCGCTCACCGTGTCGATCTCCCAGAAGCACGCGATATACGGCGCGCTGGCCGGCGGAACCGTGTTTCTCACGTGGATGTACATGTTCGCCATGATCTTGTTGATGGGTGCGACGGTACTGGACGTGTGGCGGCGGATGACGGCCGACCCGCCGGAGCCGTGCGAGTAGACCGCGTTATTCCCCCTTCCCGACAGACTAGAGGTGCCAGAAACGGGACTGAAATCCCCTGACCCGGTCGATGAACGCCGGCGCCGGACGGGCCGCGGGATGGCCGTCGTCGTCCGGTGCCACCACTCCTCCACTCATCGTCCCCACGACGGCCTCGACGGAACGCGCCAGCGCTTCGAGGTTATATCCCCCTTCGAGCACGGCGGCCAGGCGCCCCCCCCCAAACCGGCCGGCAATCCCGCCCAGTATGGAAGTCAGGGCAGAGTACCCCCGTTTTGTGAGCCGGAGCCCCGAGAGCGGGTCGTCCCGGTGCCCGTCGAATCCGGCGGAGATGAGCACGAACTCGGGCGCGAACTGCTCGGCGACCGGTTCGACGACCGCGTGGAATGCGGCCAGGTATTCTTCGTCGCCGACACCGGAAGGCATGGGGACGTTGACGGTGAAGCCCTCCCCGGCGCCCTCCCCCACTTCCCCCACGGCGCCCGTTCCCGGGTACAGGGGAAACTGGTGGAGCGACACGAACAAGACGCTGTCGTCCCCGTAAAAAATCTGCTGGGTGCCGTTGCCGTGGTGGACGTCCCAGTCAACGACGAGAATATGACCGAGCCCGTGGCGCTTCTGAAGATAGCGCGCCGCGATCGCTACATTATTGAACAGGCAGAACCCCATCGCCCGGTCGCTCCCGGCGTGGTGTCCCGGAGGCCGCACCAGGGCGAAGCCGTTCTCGACGTCGCCTCGCATGATCGCGTCGACCATGTCGAGCGTCCCGCCGGCGGCGAACAACGCCGTATCGTATGAGTCTTCGCAGGTGATCGTGTCGGGTTCGAGCGCGACCCGCCGCTTGCCCCTCGTCGCCGCGACGCGGTCGATGTGTTCCGGCGTGTGGACCAGGAGGAGGTCGTCGCGGTCCGCCGCGCGGAGTGCAGCCATCCGGACGACACCCGGTATTTCGAATAACGGCCGGTGGTCGAGCAGACGGCGTATCCGGTCCGCCCGTTCCGGGTGACCTTCGGCCGTGACGTGCCTGAGGTAAGTCTCATCGATGAGAACGGCCGTCTTCGAATCCGGCATGTTACTCCTTCCTGCTTCTGAAACCGGGCCATGGTCATACATCGAGGGCCCACTATCGCTGCTCGAAATCGTCACCCGGAACTTCGACAGCGGCCAGCGCAACCAACCTCAATTCGTCAAAATATCGATCCGTAACAAAGTTTGTAGTTGCAGCAAAGCCCTCCGCTGTCGGAAGCAACAAGCGACATCGCCAACTTCGAATCCGTCACCACGGGCCACTCTCTGTGAGGTATAGAAGAGCCTATTCAACACCGGATCCGGCCAGCTCCAGTTATCACGCAGCCCCGCGCCGAACATATAGTAGCGCGGGACGCTACGCAGCCCCGCGCCGAACATATAGTAGCGCGGGACGCTACGCAGCCTGCCAGATCCGCGCCCTTATGGCAAGCCGTCCTTTAATGTACAACCCGGCTACTCCTGTTGTTTGACGTGATTCTCCATATGCCGTCGGCCGTACACGCGCTCTGCTTCGAGCATATTGTGCGAAACGCACAGCAACCTGAGATTGTGGATCGAATGACCGCCGCCCATCGCATATGGCGTCTCGTCATGGTGGATCTCCAGGTCCCACCTCGACCCACAACGCCTGCCTGTTGAACTCACGTAAGTACACCGGCCTTCGTCACGGTTGTAAACCGCATCTCTTGTGGCCGGTCCGATATAACGAGAAGGTTCATTCTGGCGATTCGTCGCGGGTGCCTTTGTTTTCGTGCCGGGTGTCCTGGTTGTGTTCGGACTACATTTCTCCTTTTGCTTCTCACGGCGTTCGCGACGCTCGCGGCGCCGGACGGGATCGTGTTTCTCGAGCCAGTCCGTTGCCATCTCCATCATCAGCGTGTTGTAGTCGATTCCGCGCGGGTACTTGCCGGATAGTAATTCCTTGCACCGATCCAGCATTTGCATCACCGCATCGTCGACGAGACAGTTGACCCGGTGCATTTTCACGGTCTCGAGCTCGATCGTATTCGCCGAAGGCGCCGGGGATTTGTCACTCGTCATCGGACCGATCTGAATCGGCCGCGCCTCGATGACAGAATCAGCTTGCACGTCGACCGCGGAATCACGCCGCACTTCAGTGGCAGAAAATTTACCGCCGCGCCGATGGGAAATATCACGCACTTCCGGGCGGCTCTCCGGTTCGGCAGCGAGAGACAGACCGCCCGAGCCTGTTGACGTGGCTCCGGCGGTCTGTCTCTTGCCGGCCACGGCCACCGGCCTCTGCACGGTGACCGGCCGGGTTCTGTCACGGTGCTTCATCAACGGATTGAACCGGGACACAATCGCCTGCACCTGCCGGTAACTCCTGCCCCCGATCTCTTCGAGGAGCTCCGGGGTGAGATGTTGCCACACCAGAGCCAGGGTGCCGAGGTTAACTCGACCCTCGCGCAAATCGACGTACGCCCGGGGACATTTACGGATGGCCCTGGCGGCATAGATCCGCCGACAGGCCGACGACTCCGAGTAGCCCAGCCCCTCGGTGCAGTAAACAAACATCG
>CBDVDJ010000237.1:0-5271 GCA_965372695.1 uncultured bacterium | reverse complement strand
CACGTCGGCTTCCTGGCCGGTGGTGATAAAGTTTTTGGTTCCGTTGAGCACCCAACCGTCGCCGTCCTTCTCGGCGGCGCACGAGAGCGACGCGGGGTCGCTCCCGGCGTCGGGCTCGCTCAGCGCGTACGCGCCGATGAACTCACCCCTGGCGAGTTTCGGGAGGTACTTCTGTTTGATCTCGTCGCTGCCGAAGTTGATGAACGGACCGGTGCACAGGGAGTTGTGTACCGACATGATCACGCCGGTCGACGCGCATGCCCGATTGATCTCTTCGAGGGCGAGCACGAGACAGAAATTACCGAGGCCGGTGCCGCCGTATTCCTCGGGAATCAACATGCCCAAAAACCCGAGTTCGGAGAGTTTCTTGACGATTTTGGCCGGGAACTTACCCGTCCTGGACAACTCGTCGGCCACGGGAGCGATCTCGTTATCGGCAAACTCCCGGGCGGTCTGCTGGATCATTTGCTGTTCTTCTGTCAGGTTGAACTGCACAGTGCCACCTTCCCGTCATCCGGCCCCCCGGGGGCGGGGTTGCCGGTCCATTGTGTGTGGTTGATATATATAGAGATGGGACGAAATGCGCTATTTGCTTTAGAAACTACCACTAACGCCGCTCGACTGTCAATCGCAAACGACGCCCGCCGGTTTCGGGCCGGCGGGCGTCGGAGGAGGGAAGGATGTCGTCGGGGTAGCTATCATTTCATCAGGACGAGTTTGCGGACGTCCTGGTAGTCGCCGGCGACGAGTTTATAAAAGTAAACGCCCGACGAGACGCTCTGGCCCGCGTCGTTGCGGCCGTCCCACGGGCGCGCGTAAGAGCGCGCCGTCATCGACTCATCGACGAGCGTGCGGACCGCCTGGCCGCGAATGTTGTAGATCGTCAGCGTGACGTGGGCCGGCGCGCTGATGTCGAACGGAATCATCGTTACCGGGTTGAACGGGTTGGGATAGTTCTGCCGTAGAACCGTGTCGAGAACCGGGATCGACACCGTCGACGTCGGCGACAGGTACCGCCCGTCGCGGTCTTCTACGGCTATATAGTAGTGATAGGTGACGCCGGGATCGACGTGATGGTCGACGTAACGGAACGACTGCTCGGCGGTATATTCGATGCTCTTGTAGAGTGCCGGGGCTCCGCCGTTGGAACGATACACGTCCACCCGGAAGCGCTCACCGTCAGAAGCGAAACTCGCCGTTAGCTCGACGCCGGTCCCGATCACCCGCGCCAGAAAACCAGTGATGGACACGGCTGTCTCCACGTGGTCGACCGTAAATCCGTCGACGACGACCGCCATGCCGTCACCCGGATTGGTGACCACCACGTCGTACAGACCCGCCGGAGTGCCCGTCAGGTCCACCTCGGCGTCAATCAGCGTCTTGCCGATCCACTTTACCTTGCTCGCCGTCAGCGTGGTGGCGCCGTCGATCAGCTCGACCGTGCACCCGTGGACGAACCCCGTGCCCACGATACCCATGACGACCGCTTTGTCGTTGGATTCGTTCGTGGGCGTGAACATCGCGATCGTCGGCGGGAACCAGCTTCCTGTCCCCTGGATCGTGATCGGGTCGCCGTTGCCGCTGGTGAGCAGGATGGTGACGTTGGTCGCCGTTCCGTCATAACTCAGGCTGTTCGGCGTCGTGGCGTTGTTGAACGTGGCTTTGGCCATGCTGCCCGGGTACGCGTCGCTCGCGTCGCCGCGGTTGGAGTTGAACTGGAGGTGCCGGAGACCATCCGACTGCATGAGCTCGACGCCTCGCGGCACGACCCCCGGCGCCGCACTCGAGCCACCCGTGTTCGACATGGCCGAGTTGGCCACGTCCTGGTCGATGTGCCAGATCGCCAGACCGCCGCCGCCGTGGATCGCAGCGTCGGAACCGAGCGCCTGGCGGTTTTCGATGTAGAAGCACTCCGACGGGTCGGTCATGTCGCACCACCAGCCGTCTTCCTTGAACTCGAAACCGGTAAAATAAGCCTCGCCGCCGCCGTTGACGGCGACGTCGTCGAAGACGAACGGGCCGCACGTCGTCGGGTTCTGGTCGTCCTCGTCCGACCACCCCACGTCCGAGGTAAACTCGAAGAAGAGCGTGTATGTGGTCGGGCCGCCCCCGGTCAGATAGGGCGCGATGTCGATGTGGGCGGTGGCGACCGATGCCGCCGTGCCGTTGTAGGTGGCGAGCGTGTTGACCGTGCCCCCGACGTCGATCTTCGCGTAGGTAAAGTCATACGCCGGCTCGGAATCGTAGAGGTAGCTGTAGTCGAACCATACCGGGCCCGGCGTGCCGTCGTACTCGAACTCGCGCGAGACCTTTTCACTCCAGCCGTTTCCGTAGCCTTCGCCGGCGGGCCACCCGCGCGCCGCCGCTTCGGATGACGACAGACCGCAGCGCATCGACTTTGCCCCGATGATCGCGCAGGCGGTACGGAGACGCCAGCGTTCGTTCATCACGTTGGCCCTCAAAACCGGCCGGTTGAACTCGACGTTGGAGACAGCGTAACCGGTCAGGTTGGTCCCCATTTCCACGAGGTTGACCCAACCCAGCTCGCTCTTGGACCACGCGCTCATGTGCGCCGGCTGCGTGACCGTGTTCCAGCTGCCCGACCCCATGAGGCCCCAGTGCCCGATACCCGCCGAACCGCCGTCCGTGTCGTAGAGGTCGGGGAGGCCGAACGCGTGGCCGAACTCGTGGCAGAACACGCCGATGTCGATGATGGTGACACCGCCGCAGTTAAAGGCGGGCTGCATGACGTAGTCGTCCACGCGGATGAAGCCGCCGCCGGCCGCCGCGTCATTACTCGTCCACGCCGAACCCGTCCAGCCCGAAAGCACCCAGCGGTGAGACCAGATGTTGTTTGCCGCCGCGCCACCGCATTCCGCTCCGGCCTCGGGCTGGACGAAGGCGGCGAAGTCGACGAAGCCGTCGTCGTCGCCCGAATTCGGGATCCCGTCGGGGCCGTCGTTGTCGTACTGTCCGAAATTGACCGACCCGTCCCATGCGTTGAGCGTCTCGGTGATGAACTGGGCGATATCGCCGGTTCCGCACAGCCCGTTGCAGCCCGGCCCACCCTCGTAGTAGGTGTCGGGCTGCGAAAGAGTGTGCCAGCCGTAGACGGCCCCCGTCACGGTGATGTCGCCGTAGGATATCTCGCTATAGAACTGGGTCAGGGTCTGTGGCGGATTGGGGCCCGTAAACAGTTTCTGGTCGAGGCTCGACGCCGGATACGGGTCGGCGCCGGTGTTCGAATACTTCGAACAGAATACCGGGACCTGGATGGTGCCGGTCACGGCCATTTCCAGGAGCTGTCCCGGCGCCAGGAGAGGACGATAGTAGAAACCGCGTTCTTCGATGTAGGCTTCCCTGTTCTGCCTGATCCGCTCTACTTTCTGTATCCATGCGTTCTGAAACCGGAAAGCGTCGCGGTCGTTCTGCATCATCTCGACGATATGCTTCGGTATATCGACGCCGGGTTTCGGCGGATAGACCTGCGCAACGCTCAACATCGGAATCACGACGCAGGCGACTGCAAGGATGGCGGCAACTGCCCGTTTCATTGTGTCCTCCTTGGGGGGATCAGATAGGTAACGGGAATGATAACAGCGGAACAGATCCGGGCGCGCTCGCGCCCCGTCTGCCTCCCACCTCGACTCGACA
The DNA here is from genome assembly GCA_965372695.1 of uncultured bacterium. GTDB lineage: Bacteria > Krumholzibacteriota > Krumholzibacteriia > WVZY01 > JAKEHA01 > CBDUWU01. The sequence continues at coordinate 1,617 of CBDVDJ010000237.1, read as the reverse complement.
GGAACAATTATATCCGATTGTCCGCTGCCCCGTCAATCCAGAAACCACGTTAACCCCTTGCAAATAAGCAATATATAATCAATATCGGGAACAATGGGGAAGCACGCGCCCCGGTGGGGAAACCATCTGCCGAGCGGAAGTAAAGTACGGCCACCCGGGGGCGATGGTGTGTCGAGGAGGGTTATCGGCACCCCGGGTGGCCTGCGAAGCCCGTGTTACGAGCTCCTACTTCAAGAGCAGCATCTTTCGGGTCTGCGTGTAATTCGTTTCCACGAGACGGTAGAAATACACGCCCGATCCCACCGTAGTTCCCTGGTCGTTGCGCCCGTCCCAATCCACCGTGTGCCTCCCGCCCGCCTTCCGATCGTCCACCAGCGTGCGTACACGCGCGCCGCGGACGTCGTAGACGACCAGGCGCACCTGTTGCGCCCCGCCGTCCGGCACCAGGTAGGTGATCCGGGTGACGGGGTTGAACGGGTTGGGGTAGTTCTGCGAAAGGTCACCCTTGGTTACCGGCACGTAGATCGAACCGGTCATATGGATCTCCTCGCCGCTGTCGGCGTCGGCGAGCCGGTACACGTATCGTTCGCCCGCACGGACACCCGTATCGACGTAACGAAGCCCGCCGACGGCGTCGACCGCGAGACCCGCCGCCACCGTGCCGAATGCGCCGGCGGGCGCGGCGTCGGGTCCGGAGACGGCGGCACGCTGGACGTCGAAGACGAAGCCGGCCGACGCCGGAACGTGCCACTCGAGCGACACTCCCGCGCCGGGAAGCAACGAGGAAACGAACATCACACCGCCGACACCCGTCGGCACCTTCGAGCCGTAGAGCCCGTCGTTGTGCCGCGTGTTCTGGTAACCCGGCCACAGCATGGCGTCGGAGTTGTAATTGCCCTCGCAGTCCCAGATGTACATGTTCTGGTCCCATCCGCCGACGACGATGTCGACGTCACCGTCGCCGTCGATGTCGGTCACGGTGGGAACGGCCCGCATTGCGTCTCCGGTCGCGAGCGGAAAACCGTCGAGCAGGTCGCCGGATGCATTCCACGCCTTGATCAACTGGGTTTCATCGCCCAGCAGCACGTCGATTCCTCCGTCGCCGTCGAGGTCAGCCACCACGGGAGATGATTCGGTATACGTCGTCGTGCTGTACTGGACGGGCCATCCGGGAAAATTCGAGCCGTCGCTCTGAACGGCGTACAGATAGCCGTCGTGACTCGGGATCAGCGCCTCCAGGTCGCCGTCGCCATCGAGGTCGGCCAGCGCGGGAGAAGGTCCGAATTGGAGGTTGTTGTAGTACCACTTCGACCACAAGAGGGTCCCGTCATGGTGGTACGCCCTGAAGTCGCCGAGGTATGAATTGACCACGATTTCCAGATCCCCGCCGCCATCGTTGTCGAGATCGCCGACGGCGACACCTCCGACGCCGTCCGAGGGGAGCGTCACCGGCCACCCGGTTACTGACGTTCCGTCTTCGTTGAGTACGTAGACTGAGTCTCCCTGGGTAGCCACCACGATTTCTTTCCAGCCGTCCATATCGATGTCCGCCACCGCCGGCGCTCCGTACTGGTAGGAGATAAGCCCCTTGAAGCGGAAGAACACGCCGTCGGTCGC
>CBDVDJ010000236.1:0-5273 GCA_965372695.1 uncultured bacterium | reverse complement strand
CACGCCGTCGACCTCGAGCCCGGGAACCTCGACCTGCTTTACGCCCTCGCCGACCACTACGTCCGCCGCGGCATGTTCTCCCGCGCACTCGACGCCGCCCGCCGCATGACCGCCGCCGACCCCTCCAACTCCGCCGCCCGCGACTTCGAAGCCTCCCTCGAACGGAAGATCCAGGACTCCGGTCGAAATTAATTCGAAGTTAACGTTATTTATTGCAATATGATGCGGTATATATGCATTTGTGGATATATTTACCGTTGACAATTCGGCACTCAATGGATAACGTCATGCGTTGAGATAATCACATGATCAGCAGAACCGCAAAATATGCCTTCAACATCCTGGGATACCTGGTGAAGACTCGGGGCAGCAAGACCTCGGGCGAGCAGATCGCCCAGGAGACGGGCATTCCGGCGAATTATCTCTCCAAGATCCTGAATCAGCTGCGCAAGGGGGGACTCGTCAGAGCGGAAAAGGGCTGGGGCGGCGGGTTCGAGGTGCGGCAGGACGCGCTGGACCGTCCCATACGGGACGTGCTGGCAATCATCGACGGCGTCGAGAGCGTGGATAACAACGAGTGCGTGTTCGGGCTGGCGGCGTGCGACGAAGAAAATCCCTGCCCGCTGCACACGGACTGGGAGCGCGTTCTCTCCGCGTACGACGATATGCTGACTTCCCGGAAGGTTATTGATCTGAGCGCGTGATCGCCTCATTTGTTCACGCCTGAATAATATAAACACCTGCGTTAATTTCCAGGATGGTGACCACTTTGACGGGACCGATCGAACTGCTCATGGAAGAGCACAGGAATATTGAGAAGATACTCGCCGCGCTCTCGCGCTTTGCCGCCGGGATCACGGGGGACGGCGAAGGGGATCGGGAAACCGTCGCCATGTTCGCCGAATTTTTCCGGTCGTACGCCGACGCGTGCCACCACGGCAAGGAAGAGGACCTGCTCTTCGTCGAGATGACACGGGCCGGAATGCCGGCCGACGGCGGACCGATCGCCGTCATGCTCCAGGAGCACACGATGGGCCGCGAACTCGTCGGCGAGCTGGGGACGATCGGCCGCGGGAAGGGCCCCCTCACGCAGGACGAACTGGCGGATTTCCGGAGAGCGTCGGGAGACTTCGTCGACTTGTTGAGCGAGCACATCAAGAAGGAAGACGGCGCGCTTTACCCGATGGCGGAGCAGATACTCCCCGAATCTGTATTTGAGGATCTCCAGACGAAGTTCAACGACTTCGAGCAGAACCGTGTCGGGGACAAGATGCACGAACACATGCGCTCACTGGCGGACTCGCTGGTCACGAGGGCGGCGGCGCTGGAATAGCGATTCATTACGGAGGAAAAACGGATGAAAAGAACAGCAATACTGATACTGGCCGCCGCCGTGGCGGTGCTCGCCGGTTGCGGGGGCGGATCGGGCGACGACTCGGGGGGTACTTCAAAATCGACTGAAACAGCGGCACAGACAAGCCCGCAGGGCGAGGCCGGCGCCCACCCGACAAAGGGAATCGGCCCGATCGAGGAAATCGACGTGGCGTCACTGGACCGTGGCCTGGCGGCGAAGGGCGGCGAGGTGTTCGAAGCCAAGTGCACGCCGTGTCACAAGATGGCGGAGAAGTACATCGGCCCCCCGCTCAAGGGCGTCACGACGCGGCGCGAACCCGAGTGGATCATGAACATGATTCTCAACCCCGATGTCATGGTGAAGGAAGACCCGACGGCACGCAAACTGCTCGCCGAGTTCATCGCCCCCATGACGAACCAGAATTTGACCGAAGAGGAAGCCACCGCGGTGCTCGTGTACTGCCTCCAGTATGACGCAGAGGCATCGGAATAAATCGATTTGTTTGCCCGCCGCAGACGCGAGCGGGATCCCATCACAAAGTCCCGAGGAGGTTTGCGGTATGAAGCGGGTCAAAAAATCGACGACCCTGGGAGTTCTGGCAGCCGGTGTTCTCGCCGCCGTTGTGTTACTGACACAGTGTACGCAGAGAGAACCCACCAGCACAGTCCTGGATTCGTCGGCCAAAAAGGTGTACGTCGCGCCCGGTGAGTACGACGAGTTTTACGTATTCATGTCCGGAGGCTTCAGCGGCCAGGTGTCAGTCTACGGGCTTCCCTCCGGCCGTTTGTTCAGAGTCATCCCGGTATTTTCGCAAAACCCGGAAAATGCCTACGGTTACTCCGAAGAAACCAAGGCGATGCTCAACACGTCTTACGGATTCATTCCCTGGGACGATTCGCACCATCCCGAGCTTTCGCAGACCAACGGCGTTCCCGACGGCCGCTGGCTGTTCATCAATGCCAACAACACCACGCGGATTGCGCGGCTCGACCTGACGACGTTCGAGACCGACGAAATCATAGAGATTCCCAACTCCGCGGGTAACCACGCCTCGCCGTTCGTGACCATGAACACCGAGTACGCCGTGTCGTCGACTCGTTTTTCGGTCCCCGTGCCGCAGCGGGACATGCCGATCTCCGAGTACAAAGACAACTTCAAGGGCGTTATCACATTCGTCAAGATCGCCGACGACGGGCACATGAGCATCGCCTTCCAGATTCTCGTGCCGGGCTTCGACTACGATCTGTCGCACTCGGGCAAGGGCCCGTCGCACGGATGGAGCTTCTTTACCTGTTACAACTCCGAGCAGGCGAATACGCTTCTCGAAGTGAACGCCTCGAGGAAGGACAAGGACTTCATCGCCGCGGTCAACTGGAAGAAGGCCGAGGAGTACGTCGCGCAGGGTAAGGCCAGGACGATGGACACGGAGTACTACCACAACTGGGTCGACCACGACACCCGGATCGCCAAGTCCGAGGTGATCAAGAAGGTCAAGATCATCGATCCGAAGGACGTCCCCGGGCTGATTTACTACCTGCCGACGCCGAAGTCGCCGCACGGTGTCGACGTCGACCCGACGGGCGAATACATTGTCGGCGGCGGTAAGCTGGCGACGATAATTCCCGTCCACTCGTTCACCAAGATGCTGGCGGCGATCGAAGGGAAGAAGTTCGAGGGTGAGATCGAAGGTATCCCCGTCCTCCAGTACGAAGCCGTCATCGCGGGCGAAGTGCAGAACCCGGGCCTCGGCCCCTTGCACACCGAGTTCGACGGAAAGGGCTTTGCCTACACGTCGGCTTTCATCTCGTCCGAAGTCGTCAAGTGGAAGATCGGAACGTGGGAAGTCGTCGACCGCATCCCGGCGTACTACTCGATCGGCCACCTCATGGTGCCGGGAGGCGACTCGATGAAGCCGTGGGGCAAGTACCTCATAGCGCTGAACAAGGTCACCAAGGACCGTTACCTGCCGACAGGGCCGGAGCTGTGTCACGCCGCCCAGCTGATCGACATCTCGGGCGACAAGATGGAACTGCTGCTCGACTTTCCGACGATCGGCGAGCCGCACTATGCCCAGGCGATCCCGGCGGAGATGTTGATGGACAAGTCGGTCAAGTACTTCCCGCTCGAGGAGAACAACAGCCCGTACGTGGCCAGGACCGAAGCCGAAGCGCGTGTAGAGCGGAAGGGCAAGGAAGTGCACGTTTACATGACGACGATTCGTACGCACTTCAAGCCCGACAACATCGAAGGGATCAAGGTCGGCGACACGGTATACTGGCATGTTACCAACCTCGAGCAGGACTGGGACGTGCCCCACGGATTTGCCGTCCAGGGTGCGAGGAACTCGGAACTCCTCGTGATGCCGGGTGAGACCCGTACGCTGGTGTGGTATCCGGAGCGCGTCGGCGTGTTCCCGTTCTACTGCACCGACTTCTGCTCGGCGCTGCATCAGGAGATGCAGGGATACGTTCGCGTTTCACCGGCCGGGTCAGACGTGCCGGTCAAATACAGTACGGGCGGCTGATCCGCCTGATCGTACGGCTGAGAAACGTCCCGCGCTACAGTAAGCCTGCGCGGGGCTGAGAAACGTCCCGCGCTACAGTAAGCCTGCGCGGGGCTGGCGGTCCCGTTTCGAGGAGTTTGATAATGTCGAAGTCATCGTCGATGTTGATGTGGGCTGCGGCGGTTCTGTTTGCCGGCGTCTACTTCTTCCCGTTGTGGACGATCGACCTGAAGGCGCCTCAATATCCCGACGGGTTGGGTATCAACATCTGGATCAGCAAGATTACGGGCCGTCAAAAGCACGACCTGCAGAACATCAACGGGCTCAACCACTACATCGGCATGAAGTCGATAGAGCCCGACGAGATTCCCGAGTTGAAGTACATGAAGTTCGTGACCGCGGCGCTGATCCTGTTCGCCGCCGCGGTCGCGCTGCTTCGCCGGCGCTGGCTGCTCGCCGTTTTTGTCGTTGTGGCCATCGTCCTCTCCGCGGTGGGGATGTACGACTTCTGGCAGTGGGAGTACGACTATGGCCACGACCTCAACCCGGCCGCCGCCATCAAGGTGCCGGGTATGTCGTATCAGCCCCCGCTGTTCGGCACGAAGCAGCTGCTGAATTTCACCACGACGGCGTGGCCGGGTATCGGCGGCTGGACTGCGATGCTGGCGGTCGCGTTGAGTTGCGTCGCGCTCTTGATGTCTTTCTGGCCGCGGCGCAGACGCCGGGGCTCGAAAGCGCCGGCGGGTGTGGTGGCCGCCGTTATGGTCTCAATCGTCACGCTGGCTTCGGGGTGCGCCCGGGGGCCGCAGCCGATCGAGTACGGCGCCGACGCGTGCGGCTTCTGCCGGATGACGATCTCCGACGCGCGCTACGGGTCCGAGGTCGTCACAAAAAAGGGGCGCGTGTATAAATACGATTCCATCGAGTGTCTGGCGAGTGCTCTGGTAGCCGAAAGCGAATTCTCCGGGACAGACGTCGAGGGTGTCTACGTGACCGATTTTCTGAACCCCAATACGCTGATCGACGCGGCGACGGCGGTGTACCTCCAGAGCGACGGGCTTCCGAGCCCGATGGGGCTCAACCTGACGGCGTTCGCTTCGAGCGACGGCGCCGCAAATCTCCAGAAAGAGCGCGGTGGTTCGGTCATGGACTGGAAAGCGGCGAACGCGTTCGTGGCCGAACGCAAGGACTGGGGGCAGTGAGGCGCCATGCGGGTTTCCGGGTACATAGCGTCGGTAATCCTGGTTGCGGCCTGGTTGATGGTGGTGTCGGCCGGTTCCGTTCCGGCCGGCGTCGTTCGCACGGCGCCCGGATCGGGTGACGGTGCGATTTCCCGCGCTGTGGCCGCCGCCGCTCCGGGCGACACGGTGGTCGTGGCGGCGGGGACGTACCGCGAACACAACATCCTGGTTACAT
>CBDVDJ010000235.1:0-5274 GCA_965372695.1 uncultured bacterium | reverse complement strand
ACCCCCACCGCGAAGAAGACGTCGCCTCCTTCTGGATATATCCCGTGATGTTGTTGGCCTCGACCCGATCGAGTTTGAACGTGGTCGATTTGCTGCGCCAGGTCCGGTTGCCGGGCTCGTTGTCGCTGTTGAGATATCCGGCGTCGACATAGACACCGTAAGTCCAGCCCGCGGCCGCTTGCGCCACCGGAGCAAAACCCGCAAGGCAGATCACAACGCATACAAGAAGTGTTCGCATGCCCCATTAAATCCCGGAGCACGCGTTCGATCAAGGTTTTTCGACGAGCGCTGGCGTTCTCGCCGCGGCGGTGATATTATAACCACCGGCATACTCGCCACACACGTAACCAGGGAAGGAGAAACCTGTTATGGACGGCTTCGGCGAAATAGATCCGCGGAAGATTCTGAAGGACCTTTATGGTTTCGATGCGGAGCCTGTATCGCTCCCCGGAGAACACGACCGGAATTTCTCCTTCGAGTTGCGTGACAAGTTTCGTTTTGTCCTCAAGGTGATGCGGGCGGACCCCGAACCCGGCCTCATCGAACTCCAGTGCGCGGCGCTCGAACACCTCATCGCAACCAATCCGAAACTGGCGGTCCCCCGGTTGAGAGGACCGGAGTCGGGACCCCGGACGAAAACAACCACCGACGCCGACGGAAAAGAACACGCCGTGTGGGTGCTCGACTATCTGCCCGGCCGGACGATGGCGACGGCAACCCCTCACACGCCAAAACTTCTGGGAGATCTGGGATCACTGATGGGACAGATCGACGACGCGCTGTCCGGCTGGTCCCACCCGGCCGCGGACCGCGAACTCAAGTGGGATCTCACGGGCGCGTCGTGGATACGGGATCACCTCGACTCCGTCGGCGACGGGCCGCGACGCGCCGTCGTCGAACGTGTCCTCGAGGAATACGAGCGCGACGTCGTCCCCGTCCTTCCCGATCTTCGCAGGAGCATTATCCACAACGACGCCAACGACCACAACGTCCTGGTGGATTCAAAGAAACCGGGAGCGCCGCTGGCGATCACGGGGGTGATCGACTTTGGCGACATGCTCCGGACCGTCACCGTATCGGAGCCCGCCATCGCCGCCGCGTACGCGCTCCTGGGCAAGCGCGACCCGCTCGCCGCAGCCGGCCACGTGGTGACCGGCTACCACTCGGCTTATCCGCTCGAAGAGCCTGAAGTCGCCGTCCTCTTTCCACTGATCCGCACGCGCCTGGCCGTCAGCGTGGTCACCTCCGCCATCCGGCGGGAACAAATCCCCGATGACCCCTACGTGACCGTGTCGGAGGACGCCGCGTGGGAGGCGCTGGAACGCCTGGCAAAAATACACCCTCGGTTCGCTCATTATAGTCTTCGCGGTGCGTGCGGATGGGACCCGGTCCCGGCGGGCAGCTCTGTCGTTTCGTGGCTGCAGACCGGAGCGTCGGTGGCACCCGTCCTCGACGCCGATCCCCGAAGCGCCCGGTGCACCGTCGTCGATCTCGGCGCCGGCAGCCTGCTGCTCGGCGCCGATCCGGCCGCTTCCGGAACCGCCGCCCTGACGGAAACGATCGACGAAGTGGCCTCGAACACGGGCGCCGACATCGTCGTGGGGCGATACGACGAAGCCCGGCCCGTGTACACGAGCCCGATGTTCGCCGGCGATGGCAGCGTCGTCGACGAACGGCGAACGATACACCTCGGGATCGACCTCTTCGTCGACGCGGGGGCTCCTCTTTACGCCCCACTCGCGGGGACGGTACACGTGGTGGCCAACAACGCCCGCCCCCAGGACTACGGCCCGCTTGCGATCCTGCGGCACGCCACCGGCGACGGCGACGAGTTCTTCACCCTCTACGGCCACCTCGGCGAAGACACGTTCGACTTCGTATCCCCGGGCGACAGCGTATCCGCCGGACAGCGGATCGGCAGTATCGGCGCACCGCCCGTTAACGGCGACTGGCCGCCGCATCTCCACTTCCAGTTGATCGTCGACCTGCTCGAGTTGAATGCCGATTATCCCGGCGTCGGATTCGCCAGCCAGCGTGACGCGTGGCGAAGTCTCTCTCCGGACCCCAACGTACTCCTCGGCATTCCGGAAGACGCCTTCCCGCCACCCGATCCCGAACCGGTGGATCTGATGCGCAGGCGCATCGACGCCACAGGCAAGGGCCTCAGAGTATCTTACCAGAGGCCGCTCGAGATCGTGCGCGGATGGATGCAATACCTCTACGACGACACCGGGCGCGCGTACATCGACCTGTACAACAACGTTCCCCACGTGGGGCACAGCCACCCGCGCGTCGCCGACGCCGTTCGCCGGCAGGCGGCGCTTCTCAACACCAACACCCGCTACCTCCACGAACACATGGTGAACTACGCCGAGCGGCTCGCCGCGACGATGCCCGACCCTCTCGGCGTCTGTTACTTCCTCAACTCGGCGAGCGAGGCCAACGAACTCGCCCTGCGGCTCGCTCGCGCCCATACCGGGCGGCGCGACGTCATCGTCCACGAGGCCGCGTATCACGGGCACACAACCACATTGATCGACATCAGCCCCTACAAATTCGACGGCCCCGGCGGCCAGGGCGCACCACCGTGGGTGCACGTCGCCCCCATCGCCGACGACTACCGCGGCGAGTACAAGCGCACCGACCCCGACGCCGGCCGCAAGTACGCGGCCCACATCGGCGACATCTGCGCGCGTCTTCGAGACGGCGGCGGCGGCCCGGCGGTGTTCATCGCCGAATCGTGCCCGAGTGTCGGCGGACAGATCATATTCCCTCCCGGCTACCTCGACGCCGCGTACCGGCACGTCCGCGACGCCGGCGGAGTCTGCATCGCCGACGAAGTGCAGACGGGGTTCGGCCGCCTGGGCACCCGGTTCTGGGGATTCGAAACCCAGGACGTCGTGCCAGACATCGTCGTCCTCGGCAAGCCGATCGGAAACGGTTTCCCGCTCGCCGCCGTCGTCACCACCCGGGAGATCGCCGTGTCGTTCAATACCGGAATGGAGTTCTTCAGCACGTTCGGAGGTAACCCCGTGTCCTGCGCCGCGGGACTGGCCGTACTCGACGTCGTGGAGGAGGAGGGGCTGCAGGAACGGGCGCTCCGGCTGGGTCAGCGCCTGCGCGCCGGCCTCGAGGAGATGAAAGGACGGTTTGCGATCGTCGGCGACGTCCGCGGGTCGGGGCTGTTCATGGGAGTGGAACTGGTGCGCGACCGCGAGTCACTCGAACCCGCCCGCGAGGAAGCGTCGTACGTCGTCAATCGTCTCCGCGAAAAAGGCGTACTCGCGGGGACCGACGGCCCCTTTGACAACGTGATCAAGCTCCGCGGCCCGCTGGCACTCACCCCCGGCGACATCGACCTGGCGCTGGAGATCTTCAATGAGACGCTGGGCGAGGATCCGGCGGGGGTGTAGCCGGGACGGCCCTGGTTTCTTCGTCGACTACCGCCAGGAATTTCTTGATGGCGCCGTAGGCGATGACGGCCGTCAAAATGTTGGCGATGACCAGCCCGGTAAAGACGCCGTCGATCCCGACGAAACGCGCCCCCACCCACGCCAGCGGGACACCAAGGAGAAACAGACGGAAGAAGTTGATCATCGCCGACGTAATCGGACGGTTGAGCGCGTTGAATGCCGATATCACGAGCAGGGAGAATCCGTGGAACGCGTAGGCTACGGGCATGATGCGCAGATATCTCACGATGACCTCGATGACCTCTTCCTGGTTGCTGAACGCCATCGCTATCGGCCGCGCCAGCAGGGCAAGTATCACGAAGGACACCGCCCCGAGCGCCAGCACCGCCAGACCGCAGAACCGTATTGCCCGGCGGAGACGGTCGCAGTTGCGCGCGCCGTAATTCTGCCCTATAAACGGCGCCAGCGCCGCCCCGAGCGAGAACACGCCAATCATGGCGAGAGCCTCCACCCGGGTCCCCACGCCGAACGCCGCCACCGCCGCGGGTCCGAATGCCGACATGATCCGTGTCACGATTCCGGCGGCCACGGGGACGAGCACCTGCGTCGCCGACGCCGGTATTCCCACGTACAGTATCGCCCGCCACGAACGCCACATCTCGCCGGGGCGCGGGATCCGGAACTCTATCATGTGCAGCCGCCGGCCCAGGATCCAGAACGCGGCGACAAACGTGATGGCCCACGAAATGACGGTGGCAATCGCCGCTCCCTCGAGCTCGAGCCTCGGAAATGGCCCCAGGCCGAAGATCAACAGCGGGTCGAGGACGATGTTCACGAGGCCGGCGACGGCCATGATGATCGCGGGAGTTTTCGTATCCCCGGTCGCGCGGATCGCGCTGTTGCCGACGATGGGAATCACGAGGAATCCGACGCCGAAGTAGAGCCATTTCATGTACGACTCGATCAGCGGAAGCAAGTCATCGCCGGCCCCGAGCGCGCGGAACAGCGGGCCGATGGTTAGAAATCCCGCGAGCGCCAGCACCACTACAACGGTATTCGCCAGGATGAGGCCGTCGGAGGTGAGCCGCCGGACACGCTCGGGGTCACCCGCCCCGATGACTCTGGAAATCACGGACGTCAACCCCACCCCCAACCCGACAGCCACGTGCATCAGCATGTAAACGACAGGAAACGTGAAGCTCATTGCCGCCAGATCGTTCGCACCGAGCCGGCCGACATAAAGCGTGTCGACAACGTTGAACAGGATGACCGCGGCCATCCCGAACACCATCGGCAGCGCCATGCGGACGAGGGTGCGGCCGATCGGCCCCTCGAGCAGGGGGTTGCCGTTGATTCTGGCTCTCGAGCTATTCATCGGCTCTGTGTCGTCACTTCCGGTTCTTCTGCGCCGCGCCCCAATACCCGTAGCGCGAGGGACTTGATGTCTTCGAGGATCAAGTACGACACCGGTACGATCATAAGGGTGATAACTGTCGCGAACACCACGCCGAAAGCGAGCGACACCGCCATCGGCACCATGAACTTCGCCTGCACGCTGCGTTCGAGCAGCAGGGGTGACAACCCGGCAAATGTGGTCATGGAAGTGAGCAGAATTGCACGGAAACGCGCGACTCCCGCCATGCGGACCGCTTCGCCCATCGGCACCCCTTCAGCCCGGGCCGTATTGATGTAGTGGACGAGCACGATGCTGTCGTTCACCACGACACCAGCCAGCGCCACGACGCCGAACAGCGAGAGTATCGTCAGGTCCATTCGCATGATCAGGTGACCCCAGATGGCGCCCACAACTCCGAACGGGATGACGCTCATGACAATGAGCGGCTGAATATACGACCTGAAC
>CBDVDJ010000234.1:0-5290 GCA_965372695.1 uncultured bacterium | reverse complement strand
CTTTGTCGGATTCCTCGGATTCATGCCGTTTATCATAGAGAGCTACGCCATCTACCAGTTTGCCCGCCGGCTCATCCCCGTCAAGAACGAGGCACGATTCCTTGAACGTACAAGATAGGTTCACTCAACTGTTCGACGCCGCCCGGGCGGTGATCTTCGACTTCGACGGAGTGCTGGCAGACAGCGAGAAGTGGCACTTCATCACGTACAGCGAGGTGTTTGCCCGCTACGGGCACACCATCGACGAAACCGAATACTACAAGTACTGGACGTCCCTCGGCCTGGGTGCCGAGGGAGAGATCGACCGGTTCGGCCTCGACCTCGACCCGGCCGCCATCCGGGACGAGAAGCGGCCGGTCTTCAGCGAGCGCTGCCGGGACGGTTCGATCGAGTTGTTTCCCGAGGCATTCGAGATTCTGGAACTTCTGGGAGCCACCGGCAGGACGTTGACGATCGCGAGCGGCACGCCGGCGCCCGATATCGTCGCGATACTCGACAACGCCGGCGTACGCGACGCGTTCGCCGAGATCATCGGCTCGGACACGGTACCCGCGATCAAGCCGGCCCCCGACCTGTTCCTGGCCATGCTGGAGCGCCTCTCGCTCAGCGGCGACGATTGCGTCGTGATCGAGGACGCCGAAAAAGGGATGCAGGCGTCGATCGCGTCGGGAATCCCGGTAATCGTCATACGCACCGGCGAAACCCGCCACTTCGACTTCAGCGACGCCAACCTCGTGCTCGATTCGCACGGGGAGTTTCTAAAGCTCGCCCGCAGAGCGTTTCCCGGCTGACCCACGGTCAATTCTGTCAGGAGTTTTTCGCCGGGCAGGTAACTTGGTACGGGCAGGCCGGGCAGGGGTCTCCCGGCGATGCGGAAAACACGCCGTCGGCGAGGCTTTTTTCCAGGCTCGAGACGAGCCCGCCGACACCTGCATTTTCGACGGCGACGGATCTCGTGACGCACTCGTCTTCGCGCAGGTAGCAGACCCGGCCGGCCACGGAGTCTTCGCCGGTGATTCGGCCCAGCGCCCACGCATAGAAACCCACCTGGAACGTGTACTCATCCCTTTCGACGCCGATCTTGTAATCGGTCACAGTCCATCCGTCGCCGGTTCGTTCCACGCGATCGAAGATGCCGTGATATACGGTCCCGTCGAGTCGCACCTGGAACGGCTCCTCGAGACGGATGTCGTCTCCAGGCCTGGATAACTCCGACGACTCCCAGGCGCCGACGAGTTTCGACGCGCTCCCGGCGACTCCCTGCCGGTGCTTCGCCGCCACACCGAAGCGCCCGGCCGACGCCTCGATCCACCCGGCCGGCGGGTCTGTTCCGCCGGTGCGTGCCGCCATCGACTCGCGCAACAGCTCGTGCACCAGGAGTCCGTACTGCACCGGTGTCACCCCCCGCGGGATGCGAACCGGATCCGTGTCCTCACGCGGCGGCGCGGCGTGGTCCCCGTCAGGGACCCCGGGGGCGCCTCCAAAGGGGTCGTCGATACGAAGGACGTATCGGTATTGATACTGGAGAGGACAATCGGCAAAGGTACGCAGTGCCGTCCAGTTGACGAAATGGAGCGGCCCGGCGCAAGCGGCGGGGCCGAATGCGGCGAGCTGCCCCGCGCGGCGCTCCCTCGCCGCCCGCCACTCGGCAACGACCGGCGTCGCGTCGGCATCCGCGGGCACTCCACCGCCTCTGTCCCTTGCGACGACGGGCAGCTCGTCCGGGATCGACCGCAGCACCTCGCACTGGACGCCGCTTTTTTCCGCCGCCACCAGTACATCGCCGAAGAACGACTTGCCCGCGTCGGCGTAGGGCGAGCTCACGAAGAGCAGGTCCCTGGCCCGCGTCATCGCCACATACAAGAGACACCGTTCCTCCTGCAGCTTCAGTGCTTTCTCGGCGTCGCGCTCTCCGGTCTCTTTGTAACCGCGGTTCCAGTCCTTCCACGAGTCGGAAAACACCCCCTCTGTCTTCGACAGAAAAAACCCGGAGGTATCGCTGCGCACGGGCTTGATGCCGGCGACGGCCACGGCGGGAAACTCGAGCCCCTTGGCCTGGTGGATCGTCATGATACGAACGTGATCGGCGGGAACGGCGAGTTGCTCGACCTTGCCGAATGAACGCTCGTCGATGGCGGCGCGGAGATGGTCGAGGAATGACCAGAGCCCCAGTTCGCGCCTGGCGTCGAGCGTATCGCACATCTCGCGCAGCTCGCCGACGAGGTCCTCCACCGATCGCGTGGTGGCTTCCTCGGCGAAGAGCCTCAGCAGAAACGGCGTTTCCTCGATCGCCGTGGCGAGAAACCGCCGGAAATCCATCGACGCGCGCGCGTTGTCGAGCGCCACGAGGAGCTCGCGCAGCTGGTCGAGACGGGCGCGCGCATCGGCGTCGGTGACCCTGGCAACGCGCTCATCCGAGAGCAGGTCGTCGCGGCCCGCCGGTTTGGCGCCGTCGCGGCCTATCAACTCTGCGATGGCCGCGTGTCCGACTTCGAAAGGCTTCGACCCGAGCACGTGGAGCAGTTCGAGCCGGCAGTCTCCCGGCAGAAGGAGCGAAAGGAACGAGTACAACAGCTCGAGCGCCCGTGACCCGGCCGCGTCGGCGCCGCCGAGTATCACGTACGGGATTCCCGCGCGCCGGAACGCGCGTTCGATCGCCGGCACGACCTTGAACTCGCGAACACCTCGAAGGAGCACGGCGACATCGCCGAACCCGACGGGCTCGTCCCCGGCCAGCGGGGGATCGCCGGTGACGCGCGCGACCCACGCGGCCAGCACGCCCGCTTCCGCGTCGTTCTGTTGCCCCTCCTGGTCGTCGGCCGGGTGAAACAGCACGATGGGACGGTCCGGTTTCGCCTCTCCGGCGATGAGCTTCACGGCACGCGCACCCATGTCGGGGTCGATCGTGATGAAGCTGTGGGCGAGGTCGAGAATATTCTGGCGCGAGCGGTAGTTGACCGACAGCGGGAGGTCGTCGCCCGGAAACTCGCGGATGTTTTCGACGCGCGCGTCGCGCCAGCGATAGATCGACTGTTTCTCGTCGCCGACAACGGTGACCTTCGAGTAGCCCTCGTCGGACAACATTTCGAGGAGTTTGAACTGGGCTGCACTCGTGTCCTGGAATTCGTCGACGAGTATATGGTCGAAACGGGCGCGATACTGCGCGGTGAGCTCGGCGTTGCCCTCGAGGCCCCGCGCCGCCAGGCCGATCATATCGTTGAAGTCGATCAGGTTTCGCCGCTCCATCTCGCCGGAGTACGCGTCGTACATGGCGGCGATCGATTCGATAATCGCCTTGTAGGGAGTGGTGTCGTCGGGGCGGATCGCCGCGAAGAGATTTTCGATGGGGATCAGGTCACCGCGGCACTTTTTTACGACGCCGAGACAGACCTTGAACAGCGATTCCAGCCCGGCCGGCGGGGGAATGGCGCCGCCGAAATCGGCGGGGACGCCTTCGATCCGGCCCGACAGGAACCGTGTCTTCAGCGCCCGGTCGATCCGGCGCAACTCGGCCTCGGACACCACGTCGACTCCGGGATCGATCCCGAAAGCCGGCGCGTTTTCGCGGATGATGCGAAATCCGAACGCATGGAAGTTCATGATCCACGCCGTGTAGAGCTCGCGCAGGAGTTCGGGGTGGTTTTCTTCAACCGCCCTGAAGATCCGCTGTCGCATCTCGTCGGCGGCTTTGAGCGTGAACGTGAGCGCGAGGAGGCGCGACGGCGGAATGCCGTCGTCGAGAAACCGGAGGTACCGCTGCACCAGGACGTGGGTCTTGCCCGTGCCGGCGCCGGCCACGACCCTGGCGGGACGGTCGATGGGGGCGTCTACTACCGCCTGCTGCAGTTCGTTCAGTTTCATCAGGTCACCCGCTCGCAAACGCGTCTGAATTCGCACCGCGAGCAGCGGTTGCGCTCTTCGGTTCGGACAAAATACTCGCGGTCGGCGAAGACGTCCCGGGCCACCTTTGCCGCCTCGTCGAGACTTTCGTCGAGTTCGCCGGGAGTCATGAATCCGATACGCTTTTTGGCCACCCCGAACGACTCCGCCACCCTCGCCGCGTCGTCCTCGTCTCCTACCGCCACGCCGACGATGATGTTGTCGCCGTCCGGCCGTATGACGTAGTAACAAAAAGTCTCCGGATACCCGCCCTCCGCGCTCCCGGCACCGCGCGCGTAAATGGGGACCTGCCAGAGGCGCTCGTCCGGCTTGTCAAATCCGGCGAGCGTTTTCCTGCGGATGGTAACCCCTGTTTTCGGCAGCTTGCCCGTCTTGTAATCGATTACGACGCGTCCCCCGCTTCCCGTTGTATCGATCCGGTCGGCCATGCCGTGAAACTGGACGCCGCTGTGTTCGAACCGGAGGAACTGTTCCGAACTGTCAATTCGGTAACCGTCGCGCCGGGTGCCGTCGAGTTCGAGGAAACTCAAAATCATTGACCGCAGGTGGTGACGCGCCGACTCCTGTTCGACCACAGGCGCGCCGGCAAATCCATTCGGGGCGGCGATAACTTCCTCGATCAGTTCGTCGACGCGGGGTGAGCGAATCGCCGCGGCAAGCTCTTCGTGCGTTTTGTTCTCGATCGAGAGCTTGTTCATAAGGTCGTGAAACACCGTCCCGAAAGCCATCGCGGCCGACCGCTCGCCTTCGATACGGAGAACGCGCAGATAGAAGTACTTCCTTGCGCACATCGTCCACGTGGTCAACGCCGACGGGCTGAGACGGCTGTGCTCCCTCGCCACGTTGCGCGCCGCCGGCGGGGGCGCGTGCCACAAACGGCCGGCGAGATACGGCGCCTCCGCCGGGTCCCCGGCGAGGATCCGGGCGATTCGCAGGGAGACGGCCGGCTGGCGGCCGATGCCGTCGAGGCGCACCGATTCCTGCATCAACTCGAGAACACGGGCGGGCGCCGGCGTGGCGCGGCCGCCGAACTGCATCGGCGCCGTCAGCTCCAGCCGCTTCCCCGCCCGCGACAACGCCGTGAGCATGAGCGCGTACTCGTCGCGGAGGAACCCGTCGCTCGACCTCGCCGGAAAAAGATCGACCGGACGGTCGTCGATCGCCGCCCGGAGGGCTTCCTGCAGAAGGTTCCAGGGCACGTAGTCGTCTCGCGGCGGCAGGGCGGGAAAGATCAGCTCCGAACAGCCCGCCACGATTACAACGGGCGATCGGCGCGACGACAGCTCGTGTATCGAATAGAGCCCTGTGCGGCCCGATCCGGTACGCGCTCCGTCGAGACGCCGCGAGAGGATCCGGCTCAACGCGAGGAACTCGCCGACCGTCCGCCGGC
>CBDVDJ010000233.1:0-5295 GCA_965372695.1 uncultured bacterium | reverse complement strand
CGGGGAGGGAAGTGGGGCGGCGGCGGCGGCGGATTTCAGCTTGACCATTATGACGGCTGTCTGGTATTAAATTATTTATACATAACGGCTTGCATTGACAGGTATCTCGTTTCGTCTCTTGTGACCCGCGTGGGGACGCGGTCTTCGGGTTCACTCACTCCTTCAAAGGCCAGGGTCTTATGGACGCAAAACCTTTCAAGCCATTCGTGCCTGAAAACACGACGATGAAAGAATTCACCTTCAAGGCGGTGTTCCTGGGCGTGCTCATGGCGATCGTCCTCGGCGCCGCCAACGCGTATCTGGGCATGAAGGTGGGGCTGACCGTGGCGGCGACGTTTCCCGCCGCCGTGGTCGCGATGGCCGCGCTGAAACCGTTCAAGGGAACGATCCTCGAGGAGAACATCGCGCGAACGACCGCCTCGGTCGGTGAGGCCCTCGTGGCCGGCGCGATCTTCACCATCCCGGCGTTTGTGCTGGCCGGGGTGTGGGACGAGCTACGGATTCTCGACACCATCGCCATCATGATGATCGGTGGCGTGCTCGGCGTCCTGCTCATTATCATCCTGCGCCGGACGATGGTCGAGGACCCGACCCTCCCGTTCCCCGAAAGTGTCGCCGCCTCGGAAATCATCAAGGCGGGGCAGGCGGGCGAGTCGGGTGCGAAGTTCGTGCTGGGCGGTATGGGCTTTGCCGCGGTATGGGAAGTCCTCAAGAACACCTTCGGCGTGCGTCTCGTCGCGGAGAAGCTCACCGGTTTCATCGAATTCACCGAGTCGAAGGTCGAGATGATGGGACGGGAGTTCACGTACCACGGCGGCATCTGGCTCGAGACGCCGAACGCCTCGCCGATGCTGATGGGCGTGGGGTACATCGTCGGGTTCAAGGTGTCGTCGATCCTCTTTTCTGGCGCCGCCATGGGGTGGTTCGTCCTGGTGCCGCTGGCGATATTCCTCAACCCGGAATCGGCCGCCATTGCCGCCGACATCGGTTGGGCGACGGTCGCCAACGATACCTGGTACTACCAGATCCGCCCGCTGGCCGTCGGTACGATGATTGTGGCGGCGTTTTACACGCTGTACAATCTGCGCGAATCGCTCTTCGGCGGTATTATCCGCGCCTTCCACGACCTCTCGGCGCTTCGCGACGGGCAGGGTACGCTCCAGCGCACGCAGGTCGACCTCGACTTCAAGAAGGTACTCACCGGCATCGCCGTCCTCGCGATACCAATGTTCTTTCTCTACAACTACTTCAGCGGGTCGATCGGCGGCTCCCTCGTGCTGACCATCATCATGCTCGTCCTCGGTTTCCTCTTTGCCGCCGTGGCGGGGTACCTCGTCGGTATGATCGGTTCGTCGAACAACCCGATCAGCGGCCTGACCCTTTCGACGCTCCTCATAGCGGCCGTCATCATGGTGATGATGGGCGTGACCGGCGACAAAGGGGTGATGGCCGTACTCGGCATTGCCGGTGTGATCTGCTGCGCCGCCGGTGTGGCGGGGGACATGATGCAGGACCTCAAGGTCGGGTACATCCTCGGCGGCACGCCGAAGAAAATGCAGATGGCCGAGATCATCGGTGTCGTGTGCGCATCGGCCGTCCTGGTATTCGCGCTCAAGGCACTCGACAAGGTGTACGAGATCGGATCGGCGGCGCTGCCCGCCCCGCAGGCCGGGCTGATGGCGCTGATGGCGAGGGGGATCGTCGGCGGCGAGATGGCCTGGCCGCTCGTGATCACCGGTATCATGCTGGGCATTGCGCTCATCATCATGAAAGCCCCGTCACCGATGCTCATCGCCGTGGGCATGTACCTGCCGCTCACGGCCACCGCGCCGGTGTTTGTCGGCGGTATCATCCGCCTGATCATGGACAAGACGCTGGAGAAACGCAAGGCGACCGCCGATCAGAAACAAACGGCCGAGAACACAGGCATCCTGATGGCGTCCGGGTTTATCGCCGGCGAATCGCTCATGGCGGTGATCATGGCGTTCATCGTGCTGGGCCGGCTGATGGCGGTCGGGCCGGACGCCGAGCCGACGCCGCTCTTTGTGATCGCGGAAAACCCGTATATCGGAATGCTCATCTTTGTCGTGGTCGGGTATCTGCTGATCCGCCTGCCGATCAAGAAGGCATTCGAGTCTTAGCGCAGGGGTAGATTCAATCCTGATTCGATGCGGGGACGCGCGGTGCGAAGCCGGGTGTCCCCGCTGATTTCACGCCGGGGGAACATATACTATGAACAAGGAAGCACTCAACGCCGTCACGGCGAAGATCGACGGTTACCGGGACGAAGTGATCGCGCTCCAGACCGAGCTGACGCGCCGTCAGGCGCTGGGGCCCGAGAGCGGCGGCGAGGGGGAAAAGGACAAGGCGGAGTTTCTCGAGCGTTACCTCGACGGGCTGGGCCTCGAGGTGAAACAGTACAATTCTCCCGACGACCGGGTGTCGTGCGGATACCGCCCCAACCTGGTGACGGTACTCGACGGGGAGGAGAAGGGCCCGAAGTTGTGGATCATGTCGCACACCGACGTGGTGCCGCCGGGCGACCTCAAGCTCTGGTCGGGCGACCCGTGGATCGTGCGTGTCGAGGGCGACAAGCTGATCGGGCGCGGCGTCGAGGACAACCAGGGCGGCATGGTGGCGTCGCTCCTCGCCGTCAAGGCGTTCAGGGACGCAGGGATCAAGCCGCGGATTCCGATCGGGCTGGTGCTGGTGGCCGACGAGGAGACGGGGAGCGTTCACGGTCTCCAGTACCTCCTGCGCGAGCACGGCGACCTGTTCGGCCGCGACGACCTCATCGTCATCCCCGACTCGGGCAGCCCGAAGGGAGTCGAGATCGAGGTGGCCGAGAAGAGCATCGTGTGGATCAAGTTCACCACGCTGGGCAAGCAGACCCACGGGTCGGTCCCGGAATCGGGGATCAACGCCCACAAGGCGTCGGCGTACCTGGTCACGCGGATGAACACGCTCTACCACCGCTTCCGCAGGCGCAACGACCTCTTCCAGCCGCCGATATCGACGTTCGAGCCCACCAAGAAAGAGGCTAACGTCCCCAATATCAACACGATACCGGGAGAGGACGTCGTCTATTTCGACTGCCGTGTGATGCCCGATTACAAGATCAAAGACGTGCTGAAAGCCGTTCGGGTGCTGGTGCGCGAGACGGAGAAGAAATTCCGGGTGAAGATCAAGATGGAGTGCCCGCAGAACGAGACGGCGGCCCCTCCGACCCCTGTGGACGCTCCCGTCGTGACGGCGATCTCGAAGGCCGTCCGGGAACTGCGGCGGCGGCGCACCCGGCCGATCGGGATCGGCGGCGGGACGGTGGCCAAGTACTTTCGTGACGCCGGTTTCCCCTGCGCTGTGTGGTGCACGATGGACGAACGCGCCCATACACCCGACGAGCATACGCGGATCCCGTACCTCCTCGACGATGCCCGGGTTTTTGCCCATATCGCCCTCCAGGGGGCGCCGGAGGGGTAAACAAGCGGTGGACAGACAGTCAAAAATTGTTTACACTTAAGTATTGCTTTAACAGTCAAGAGAGCATATTATACGTTCGTGTCGACGGGCAGGGGGCGAACAGGGATCACCTCCCGGAGTCTCCGTTTCACAGTCCCGCGCCGGATTTGTAAGAGCGCGGGACGCTACGCAGCCCCGCGCCGGATTTATAAGAGCGCGGGACGCTACGCAGCCCCGCGCCGGGTTTATGATAGCGCGGGACGCTACGCAGCCGCGCGCCCCGGGCGCGAAAACCGCGATCGGTCGTGGTTTTTCGACAATGGCGGCGTGGTTCGACAGAATGCTTGACAATATATCGTTAATCGTATACTATACGTTAGGTGCAACATGCAGGTAGAAACATCCAGAAAAGGGGTTGATATGCAAGGAATCTCGTTTGGGCCGACGATCCGGCTGCTCAGGCAGGCAAAGGGCATCAGTCTGAGGGAAATGGCCAGGCAGCTCGGGGTGTCCCCCGCGTTTCTGAGCCAGATCGAAGCCGGCAGACAGCACAAGATTCCCAAGGCCCGTATCGTCCAGGTCGCCGACATGCTCGGCGTCAGCGAAGGCTATCTGCTCGGGACCGCCCGGCAGGTACATCCGGACCTTATCAGTTTTCTCGGCGAAACACCGGAGGCCGCCGAATTCATGACGGCGGCGATGAGGAATGGGCTCGCCGCCGAGGACTTTACGCATCTGCGCGAACTGGTGGAGGAGCGCAACGGCAGGGGCGGATTCGCGCGGACGACGTTGCCGCGGCCGAAGAAGAAAAAGGCCAAGGCGATCCCGGAAGATATCGGCAGCTATCTCGACTCGACGCTCTGCATGACCAACGTCGGGGTGCAGAACAAGGACCGTCTCTTCCAGCGCTTCGTCAAGCAGCTGGCCAAACGAAACAAGGCGGTGGCGTCCGACAATCTGCTGGAGAAGATGGAGAAGCGCGAGCGCCAGTCACCGACGAGCGTGGGTGGCGGTGTGGCGATTCCTCATGCGTTTGTGGACGACATCGACAGACCCATGATCGGCGTCCTGCTCCTCAAGCGCGCGATACAGTACGGACCGACCAACGAGGACCGGGTCAAGACGGTGTTCTTCCTCGTCGGCAAGGAAGGCGATCCACAGCAGCATCTTCCGCTACTGGCGAGAATCGCCCGGTTGTGTTCGACGCCGGAGTTCCTCGATGTGCTGGGCAAGTCGAAGTCCGGCCGTGACGTCTACAAGACGGTCATCAACTGGGACAAGCGCATCAGCAACTGATTCAGTCTCGACCGAATCGCACGAAAAAGCCCGCGGCTGTGGCCGCGGGCTTTTTCAATGAATCACTGCGGGAGGTATTTCAACCACGCGTGGGGAGAAACCGGTCGAGTCCCCATTCGCGGCGGTCGTACTTCATGATCACGAGACAAGCGGTCATCATGGCAATGTTGCGGGCGATCAGCAGGGGGCCGGTCTGCGACCCGCCTTCGGACTGAAAACACCCGCAGTCGACGACCAGTCCCTTGACCATCACGACGGTGAGCGCCGCCACGAACATGCCGAGCAGCAGAAATACGGCCCCGGCGGCCTGGCGGGTGAAGAGCCCGACGATCAACAGAATGCCGGATATGAACTCGGCCCAGGCGAGACCGAGGGCGAAGATATTAGACACGCCGACGGGAACGATCTGGTACCCGCGAACGGCAATGGCAAACGTGTTGGGGGCGAGGACCTTGTCCCACGCGGCGTATACGAAAATCACGCCGACGATGAGACGCAACAGGAGTATGGTTTCCTTGCGCTGGAGAATCTTCATGGGTT
>CBDVDJ010000232.1:0-5296 GCA_965372695.1 uncultured bacterium | reverse complement strand
GCAGCTGGCGGAACCGTATATCAAGAGGCGCGCGACCCGGCACCTGGAAAAGGGCCGGGTCGTTATATTTGCGGGCGGCACGGGCAATCCGTATTTCACCACAGATACGGCCGCCGCGCTGAGGGCCATCGAGGTGGAAGCCGATGTCGTCATCAAGGGGACGAAGGTGGACGGCGTATACGACGGCGATCCCGTGAAGGACCCGTCGGCGAAGCGATTCGAGAAACTAGCTTACATCGATGTGCTCAACAAGGGCCTTCGCGTGATGGACGCGACGGCCATTTCTTTGTGTATGGAGAACACCCTGCCTATTGTGGTGTTCAACCTGACTGTGAAGGGAAATTTGCTACGGGTAGTGACGGGCGAGCAAGTGGGGACAATTGTGTCCTGACAAAAGGGGGCCAGCATGCTCAAGGAAGTCCTGAAGAATACCGAAGAATCGATGGCAGCCGCCATCGAGCATCTCCAGCCCGATTTGTCCGGCATACGGACCGGCAAGGCCAATCCGGCGCTCCTGGATTCGATCCGGGTGGATTATTTCGGCCAGCAGGTGCCGCTGAAGCAGGTGGCGAGCATCGCCGTGCCCGATCCGCGGCTGATCACGATCCAGCCGTGGGACAAATCCGTGGTGCCGGAGATCGAGAAGGCGATCCTCGGGTCGGAGCTGGGGCTCAATCCCCAGAATGACGGCACCATTATCCGGCTCCCGATCCCCCAGCTCACCGAAGAGCGGCGCAAGGACCTGGTAAAGGCCGTCAAACGCCTCGGCGAAGACGCCAAAGTCTCGCTGCGCAACATCCGCAGAAACGTCAACGAAGACATCAAGAAGCTGGAGAAAAGCCACGATATCGGCGAAGACGAAATGCACAGCAATCAGGAAGAGATCCAGAAGCTGACAGACAGTTATGTCAAACAGGTCGAAGAGGTCATCAGCGCCAAGGAAAAGGATGTGCTGGAAATCTAGGCCCCGGCTGTCCCGGCCCGGCCGCGGCCGGGGATCAGACTCTGTTGAGGGGCCCGGCGGACGGACGCATCGGGCCCTGTCTGGATGTACAAGATGGACATTGAAGCACAAATCGAGGAACTGAAGGCATCGCCCAATCTGCCCCGGCACGTCGCCATTATCATGGACGGCAACGGCCGCTGGGCCCGGCATCGCCAGCAGCCGAGGCTGGCCGGGCACCGCGCGGGAAGGGAGCCGGTGAGGATGTGCGTGCGAACGTGCGCCAAACTGGGCGTCGAGTACCTCACGCTGTATACGTTTTCTCTGGAAAACTGGAAACGTCCCCAGGGAGAGGTCAAGGGCCTGATGATGTTCCTCGAGGATGTGCTCAAGACGGAATACCTCGAACTCGATGAAAACGGCGTGCGCCTGGCGGTGATCGGGCGGACCGAAATGCTCGCGGACTCGACCCGCGAGGTCATCGCGGACACGATCAGGAAACTCGAGCACAACAAACGTCTGCTGCTGACCCTGGCCATCAGCTACGGTGGGCGGGCCGAGATTTGCGATGCGGCCCGCAAGCTGGCGGGCGATATTCGCGACGGCAACTTATCGCCGGAAGACGTAACAGAAGATCGTTTCAGAGACTATCTCTACGCGCCGCTCACGCCGGACCCCGATCTGCTGATAAGGACCAGCGGAGAAATGAGAATTTCCAATTTTCTTCTCTGGCAGATCGCCTATTCAGAGATCCACGTCACCGACGTATACTGGCCGGACTTCGACGAAGAACACCTGCTCAAAGGCATTCGGGAATACACCACGAGAGACCGCCGGTACGGACTGGCCAGCTGACCCCCCATGACAACGGAAACAAAGTCGCCCGGTCGCAAGTCGATCCTCAACTCCTCAACGGCATTGAGGGTGCTGGCTGCGTGCGTCTTTCTCCCGTGCTTTATCATCATCACGATGCGCGGCGGATACTATTTTCTCGCGCTGCTTGACATCATAATATTCGTTGGTCTGCTTGAGTTTTTCGGCATGATGTCGGCGAAGGGGCTTCGGCCGTACCGGGTGATCGGTATCGTATGCGGACTGGTGTTGTCATGGGCCATGTATTTTCACAACGGTCTCTACGCCAACCTGGTTCTCATCGTGACCATGCTGGCGATCATGACGCTCGAGCTGACGCGCCGGGACGGGAAAAACGCGATCTACCACGTTGCCACGACGCTGCTCGGCGTGATGTACGTCGCGTATCTGGGTTCGTACCTGGTTCTGTTGCGCGAACTGCCGCTCGCCACCGGCCGCGACTACGCCGACGGAAGCTCGTTCGTGTTTCTCGTCTTCGTTCTTACCTGGGCCGGCGACACGGGTGCTTATATTGTGGGCAGCACAGTCGGCCGGCACCCGCTGCTCCCGCGCGTCTCGGCGAAAAAGACGATCGAGGGGTCGGTGGGTGGTCTGGTGTTCGCGGTGGGAGGAGCGGTGGCCGCCGCTTTCACCTTTGCCGGATACCTCGACGTGACCCACGCGGTGGTCCTCGGGGTCGCGGCGGGAGTCGTGGGCCAGCTCGGAGACCTCTTCGAATCGCTCCTCAAACGGGACGCCGACGTCAAGGACACGTCCGAACTCATCCCCGGGCACGGCGGAGCGCTGGACAGGTTCGACGGATTGCTCTTCACGGCGCCGCTTCTATACTATTATCTTAAATACGCTGTATTATAACAGGTTATACGTCTTACTGAATGTAGATTATGAAGCGAATTGTCCTTCTCGGATCCACAGGCTCCATCGGACGCAGCACCCTCGACGTGGTGGCGCGGCATTCGGACGAGTTCGAGATCGCGGGACTGGCGGCGCACGGCAGTCACGCGCTTCTCACCAGGCAGTGCGACGCTCACCCCGGCGCGTTGTTTACCCTGACCGATCCGGACGCTCTCGACGAGATGTGCCGGGCGCGGCCCGGGCTGGCGGTGCGGGCGGTGGGCCACGGCGACAACGCCCTGGTGGAGTTGATCGAACGGGTCCGGCCCGACGTCGTCGTCAACGCCCTCGTGGGATTCGTCGGCCTCCGCCCGACGATGGCGGCGCTGGAGGCGGGAATTCCCGTGGCGCTGGCCAACAAGGAGTCGATCGTTACCGGTGGCGAGATTCTGCTGGAGGCGGCACGGACGGGTGGGACGCACCTGATCCCCATCGACAGCGAGCACGTGGCGATCAGCCAGTGCCTCGGTTCGGAGCCGCGTGAGGCCGTGGAGAGGGTGGTTATCACGGCATCCGGTGGGGCGCTGCGGGACAGGGCCGTCGACTCGCTCGCCGACGTGACCGTCGAAGAGGTCCTGTCGCACCCGACGTGGAGCATGGGTGCCAAGATCACCGTCGACAGCGCGACCCTCATGAACAAGGGTCTGGAAGTGATAGAGGCCCACTGGCTGTTCGGTATTCCGTTCGACAAGATCGACGCCGTGATTCATCCGCAGTCGATCATCCATTCGATGGTCGAGTTCGTCGACGGTTCGATCATCGCCCAGTTGGGCGAACCCGACATGAGGTATCCGATCCTGTACGCTCTGACGTGGCCGGGGCGGCGGCGATCGGACCTGCGCAGCCGGATAACGGATTTTCCCGAACTGTCGTTCCGGGAGCTCGACCCCCTGCGCTACCCCTGTTTCGGCCTCGCGCAGCAGGCCGGCCGGGCCGGGGGGACCGCTCCGACGGCCCTCAACGCCGCCAACGAGATGGCCGTTGGCGCGTTTCTGGCAGGAGAATTGCCATTCAACCGGATACCCGACGTCATCGAGAGCGCCACGTCGGCGGTCGCGCGGCGCGATGTCGCGTCGGTGGATGACATCTTCGGTGTCGACTCCGAGACGCGCGACTGGATCCAGTCGCGGTATTCTTTCAAGTCATCGGTCGCAAAGAACACGCGCCGGGAAGGAACATAAACCGACATGCTGAACACCATCGTAGCCGGCGCGTTTGTGCTGGGAGTCGTCGTACTCGTCCACGAATTCGGCCACTTCATAGTGGCCAAGTGGGGCGGCGTCTTCGTCAAAACATTCTCCATCGGATTCGGCAAGAAGGTCCTCAAGCGCCGCTTCGGTGACACGGTGTATGCGATCTCGATTCTCCCCTTCGGAGGCTACGTCAAGTTCGCCGGAGAAACCGAGTATTACGACGACGTCGATCACGAGGAGGAGGAGGAAGAGAAGATCGCCGGCCCCAATGACGAGGTTCCCGACAGCCAGATTCCTCGGGATCGTTACTTCACGACCAGGCCCATCGCCATCCGCGCGGCGGTGCTCTTCGCCGGCCCTTTCATGAACTACCTGCTGGCCGTGGTGTTGTTCATCGGTATGACGTGGATCCTGGGCGGCCAGGTCTACCCGACCACCACCGTCGGCCAGGTCAGCGAAGGATCGGCGGCGGAATCGGCCGGGATCCGGCCGGGAGACCAGTTCGTGTCTATCGATGGCGAGCCGGTCGGGAACTGGGGCGACGTTCTGTCGGAGCTCTACGAGGACGTGGGGACGGTCAAGACGTTCGTCTTGGAACGCGACGGCGCCGAGTTCGAACTCACCTTCGCCGCGAGCGCGGGAGAGGACGGCACCCATCTTTACGGTGTCGTGGCCGATGTGCCGGCCCGGATCGGCCGCGTAAAACGGGGAAAACCGGCGTCCAAGGCGGGTATCCGCAAAGGCGACTATATCGTGGCGATCAATGACACGGCCATGACGTCGTGGGACCAGATGCAGAAGAAAATCAGCTCCAGCCCCGAAACGCCGCTTTACGTCGAATGGACGCACGACGGCGTCGCCCGTGCCGACACGATCGTTCCCCGGGCCATAAAAGCGATCAAACCGGGTACGATGAGTGAATTCGTCGTTGTGGGGCAGATCGGCCTGACGCCTTATATGGTCCAGCGGCGCGAGAGCCTGCCCGCCTCGATCGTCCAGGGGGTCACCACGGCCAACGAGATGATCGTGCGAATCGTCGGCTATCTCGGGCTGCTCGTTACCGGTCAGATGGGTGTAGAAACGCTCGGCGGCCCGATCCTCATCACGCAGATGGCCGGTGACGTGGCCCGCTGGGGCTTCGACTATCTGCTGGGATTTCTGGCGTTTTTCAGTATTAACTTGTGTATTTTCAACTTATTACCGTTGTTGCCCTTCGACGGCGGGCACCTGGCGCTGCTCGGCTACGAGGCGGTGGTGCGCCGGCCGGTCAACCGGCGGCTGCGTGAGATCTTCGCCCAGGCCGGATTCGTGCTGATCATCCTGCTGATGGCGTTCGTGATCATGCTGGATATCAACAGGTGTTCGGGTTCATCCCCTGGATTGTTCTGACGCG
>CBDVDJ010000231.1:0-5306 GCA_965372695.1 uncultured bacterium | reverse complement strand
TGTCACGCGGTGATGGGACGACGGTCAGAATGAGGATCAAGGCGATCGGCAGACATCCCGCCTTCAGGCGGGCGACCGACGTCGTGATGCGGATCGTTCCCGTTGCCGCGCTCGTCGGCCTGGCGTCTTATATTTCGGCGCAACAGGTGATCAGCCCGCACCGCCGTGTCATCAAGTTCGCCGTGCTGCTCGGTCTCCTGGCGATGATGCTTCGATTCGACATGGTGTACTCCGTCTACTTGTTCACCGTGATATTTCCGTTCCCGAGCAGCGTGTCCATCGGCAGCACCAACAGTATCCTCATGACGCTCATCCCGCTCATCTGGGCGGTTCGCGCGACGTCGACCAAAACGGCGATTTTCGTGCGTCGCACCCGGGTGGACGCCGCGATCATCGTGTTCCTCTTTGCCTACGTTCTTTCTTTTTTCAACGTCGAATCGACTTCGGAACTGATGCAGAGTTTGACGGTGATCTGGCGGACCGTCGGCACGATTGTGTACTTTTATCTGATCGTCACTTTTGTCGACGACGAAACAAAGATTTTTAAACTCCTGAAAATCACATGTGCCGTCTGCGGCGTGATCATGCTCACGGCGGTATTCGAACTCGTCCTTCCGGGACGCGCACTGATTCCCGGCTGGATCGGCTATCTCGAACGCGGAGGCATCGGAGAGATCGGGTACCGGATCGAAGGAATGCGGGTCGGCGGAGCCCTGAAGAGCCAGGCGATGCTCGCCGACTTTGGCACGCGCACGTTCTTTCTCCTGCTTTTTCTTACCATGCGCATGAGAAACCCGTTCGAAAAATTGATATGGGGAGGCGTGACACTGCTCACCATCGTGGCCGTCGTCGCCACCGCCAACCGTGGCGCATTCTTCAGCCTGGCGCTGGGCAGTATTTATCTGTTGTTCCTGTTCCGAAAGCGGATTTCGATGGTGCGCATGGTGGTCCTGGTCGGGGCCGTCACCGCCATCTTCGCCGTTTCAGAGGTCCTGTTGACCAAGTACACGTTCGCGACGTCGTTGAGCCAGCGGATTCTGGAGACCCAGTTCGAGGGGATCGTCCCCGACACCCGCGGCAACACGTGGGAAAACGCCGTGCGCGCGAGCATGGACCATCCCTTCATCGGCCACGGCCCCTACTACGACATTGGCGAAGGGCTGACGTACCAGTTGTGGCCGCACAACGGTTTCATTTTCTACCTGTACACGATTGGCATCGTGGGGCTGATCGCATTCTTTGCCATTCTCTTCAAGGTATGGAGGTATTCGCTCTGCTACCGGCTGCCGTTCGTCGGCGGCACCCGGCTCGCCGACCTGGGCAAGGTGCTGCACGCGGTGTTTTTTGTGATGCTGTTCCAGCAGCTGAGGACGGATTTTCAGCGCGATGACGTTTACCCGTACATGGTGTGGTTGATTTTTGGCTTCATAACGACCGTGGGGCTGGTTCTTGAAGAGCAGTCCCGCGAACTGGCGGACAGCGCGCCGGACAGCGCGCCGGACAGCGCCGGGGGGGGCGAAAACGGGCGAAAGAGGGCGTTTCGGGGGAGGCGCCGGGGCCGCTTAAAGCCTTGACAATTGCTGTTAAATGCTGCTAGAATCATGTATCTAAAAGGGAGGTATCAGCTCGACAATCTGTTAAGGGGTTTATACTTAGATCGACAAGAGATTACGGACGTAATCCGCTAACTGGATTAGGTATAGCTGTTTAACAGGCGTTTTGGGCCAGTCGTATACCGTATTCGGGCGGAGTCCGGGTACGGCTTTTTTTATGCCCCCCGCCCGCGGGGCCCGGACGAGTCGACAAAGAGGTCTCACGCACGGGGCAACCTGGATGAAACTAACACTCAGCGCACGAAACAAGGGCACCAGGGACGCGCTCGGGCCCATCGCGGGCTTCGAGACGATGAATCCCGTCCCGGCGAACGGATCTTCCATGTACGCCATTGCCAAACGAGCATTCGATCTGGTGGTGGGCTCGATCGTCGTGGTCATGCTGATCCCGATCCTTCCGCTCGTCGCCATCATGATCAAACTCGACTCGCGCGGCCCTGTGTTTTTCAAGCAGGAGCGGGTCGGCAGGGATGGCAGGATATTCAAATTCTACAAATTCCGGTCCATGGTCCACCGGGCCGACGAAAGCCGCGGGGATCTGACGCAGCAGAACGAACAGGACGGGCCGGTGTTCAAGATACGGTCCGACCCCAGGATCACCAGCGTCGGCCGGTTCCTGCGAAGATCGAGCATGGACGAGATTCCGCAGATGTTCAACGTTCTCAAGGGCGACATGAGTATCGTCGGCCCGCGGCCGCCTCTCCCCGGAGAGGTCGCCAGCTACCAGCCGTGGTACATGGGGAGGCTCTCGGTAAAACCGGGCATTACCTGCCTGTGGCAGATCTCGGGGAGGAGCCAGATCGGCTTCAACGAGTGGATGCGGCTGGATATGGAGTACCTCAAGACCAGGAGTTTTAAAACCGACCTTCTGATATTCCTGAAGACGATTCCCGCCGTTATCGCGCGGAGAGGCGCGTATTGACGACGACGACGCCACGGGCGATCCCCGACGGTGGGAGGGAAGGCTGGCACGCAAATTGCCAATTTTCTCTTTGACAGTCTATGGGAATATGATTAACGTTAAATAATTCAACAAGTTGGCATTGACCGCGGACCCGACGAGGCGCGGTCTGCGCCCGTTTGATCTGGAGTTTGAGAATGAGTGGTCGATTACACGGCACCGGTGTGTTTGCCCGATGGTGCGCAGTGTGCGTCCTGGCCGTTCTGACGGCCCTGTTGGCGGCCTGTTCCTCGGGGGCGCCGGCGGATTCCGGCAACCCCTCCAAGATGTATCCGCGTCAGGATATCGGGGATTTTGCCGCCGAAACGCGCGAACCCGATACGGGCACGCAGGAGTACATCATCGGTGTCGGCGACGTGCTCGATATCGTTTTCGTGTACCACCAGAATCTCAACACCCGCGGCGTGCCCGTTCGTCACGACGGCCGTATCTCGGTGCCCTATGTCGGCGACGTGCTGGCCGCCGGAATCTCGCCGATGTCGCTCGATTCGGTCCTCACCAGCCGGTTTTCGGAAATTCTCAGGGATCCGACGCTGTCTGTGATCATCAAACAGGAGGCCGAGCGCCTCGTCTACGTCCTGGGCGAGGTGAGTCGTCCGGGCGGGTACCCTTACAACGACCGTATTTCACTGGTCCAGGCGATCGCCGCCGCCGGCGGCATGAAGAAGAGCGCCAAGGAGGCGCACACGATCCTGATTCGTCGCGAGGGGCTCGACAGAATCGTCGGGATCGAAGTCGATGTCAAGTCGATCATCAACGGCGAATCGATACAGAACGATCTGTTGCTTCGGAAGTACGACATCGTCTACATACCGAAAGCGGCTATCTACACCGTCGCGGACTTCGCCGAACAGGTCAACACGATCATCGGGGTTCCGATGGGCATCATCATGACCGGCTGGCAGATCCGGACCCTGCAGGCCAACTACGAGTTCTGGACGGCTCGCCAGTCTATCGACTTACAGTAACGCCATGCCCGACAAAGCAGAAATAAGCCAGGAGACAACACTCCGCGACTTCCTGAACGTCATTTTCCGGCGCAAGTGGATCATTATATCGGTGGTGGCGCTGGCGACGGTGACGGTATTCTACCTGAACGCGAGAAAGCCGGCGTTCTGGGAGTCCACTTCGCGCCTCCTCGTCCAGCGCGGTGAGAGGAATGACGCGTTCAGCGGGCACGTGCGCTATCTGACCTGGCAGGAAGAGGTCAGCTCTCAGATCGAGGTGATCCTGTCGGAGTCTGTATTCAACCGCGCAAAAAAGGTGTTCGCCGATTCTATCGCCGCCAGCGGGCTGCCCGATGTCTGGAAGTTCCAGCCGGGGCGCGTAAGGGCGAAAGTCGTCGGTGAGTCAAACGTGTTTACGATCAGTTACGTCGACCTCAACCCCCGGGTCGCACGATTTGGCTGCCAGGCGATGACGGTGTCATTCCAGGACTATTACCGCGAGCGAAAGGCGCCGCCCGCGCTCGAGGACTTCTTTATCAGCCAGATCGACGATGTCCGGGAGGAACTCGAATTCTGGCAGATCAAGCGCAACGAGTTCCTCAACAAGGAAAAGTTCTACGGGATGGCCGAAGAGAACTATCATCTCCTCCAGCAGATCGGGTCCCTGGAGCGCGAACTCGTCACCGTCGAATCCGAAATATCGATTCAGACGGGGCGCGTCGACAACCTCGCGGAACTCAGGGAGAAATCCGGAGAGGAACTGGAATCAGAGATGGCGATGCGGATGTCCAAGCATTATATGCAGCGCGAAATCATACAGAGGATCAAGCTCAACCTCCAGTCGCTGAATATGGAGAACGAAAGACTGCTCCAGAAGTACACGGAGAAGCACCCCGAGGTTATGTCCGTTCAGCAACAGATCAGGGAAGCGCGGAAAGATCTCGAGGTCGAGATCGAAAACGCCTACCAGATCGAGGGCCAGGAGTTGCAGGCGATGCACGCAAAAAGGGCCTCGCTCACCTGGAATATTTCCGAATCGAGATCACGCCTCGACGCGTTGCCCGACAAAGACCGCGAACTGAGAAAGTTCGACATCACTATTGAAAATCTGAAGAGCAAGTACGAGTTATTGATCAAGAGGCAGAGCGAATCCGACATCGCGCTTGCGGGACAGTCGACGTGGGAAGTCACGATCCTTTCGCAAGCGAGCCCGCCATACAACAAGAAGACCAGCGATTACGTCCGCCTTGCACTCGGACCTCTGCTGTCGATCGTCGTTGCGTTTGGTCTGGCATTTTTTCTCGAGAGCCTCGACCACTCGGTCAAGAACATGTCCGAGGCCGAAGAGCATCTCGATCTCCCGGTTCTGGCCACCATTTCGGAAATGCGTGACCGGCCCTGATCATCGGCGCGGCCATTCGTGAGGCAGGCAGTTACCCGGTATGTATGAATCGTATTTCAATTTGAACGAGAACCCGTTCGGGACCACGCCTGATCCGAAGTTCCTTTATAAGGGAAAAGCGCACAGGGAAGCCCTTGCGTACCTCGCCTACGGCGTGTTCCGCAAAAAGGGATTTCTGGCTCTGACCGGCGAAGTCGGGATCGGCAAGACCACGATTATCCGGGCTTTCATCCAGACTTTTCATCCGTGCCTCGAGGTCGCGTTCATACTCAACACCCGGGTGACATTCGATGAACTCCTGTACATGCTGTTGACCGACCTCGGCGTCGAACCAAAAAGCGACTCCAAAGTGGTGATGCTTTCAGCGCTCAATCACTACCTGA
>CBDVDJ010000230.1:0-5321 GCA_965372695.1 uncultured bacterium | reverse complement strand
TCCGGGATCACGTGGACTTGCCGCCGCGGTGGTCACAGTACTACGAACGGACCGTAGAGACGCGCGCACTCGGCCGTCATCGCTACCATAACCTCAAATACGCATTCTAGCGGCGCTCTCGACAGGGGGAGATGTGCTGGCTCAACTCCGGGTAGAAACAATCTCGGAGGCACAACCTAAGGTTTGTGGGGTGAGAGCAAGTGGATCCACACGAACAGGTCTTCCTTTGGCGCCGATGGCAGCCAGTTCGTGAATGTCTCGACCAGCGCCGAATCGGTTCGATCTACGTTAGCCCACAGTGTGACTCGCTTGCGGGTGAGCGTGTCGTCGAGGAGCGGGATGCGCGGGTTGCGGTGGATGACGGAGTCCGTTCCGGCGGGATAGAACCACTCGTCGAATGCTTCTGCCAGTGTGGTCGTCGAGAGTGTGAGGGTGTAGCGGATCTGTTCGCGGCGCTCATTCCAATCGAATTCCTCGCCGGGGGCGGCTGGTTCTTCTACCAGTCCGAGTTCGCCCGGGTACAACGATGTCATGATGCTTCCCATGCTGGGGACGGTCGCAGCGCATACCAGACGGCGCCGGCCGCGACGGCCAGGGTGACCGCCAGCGCCGCCGGGATAATCCATTTTCGCATGACTGACTCCTGAAGAAGTCCGGCCGCGGGAATGGGGGCGGAATGTGTTGAATCGGGCCGTCGATGCGTGGATAATGGCGTACGGAGCGGTCGCGGAAATGTACCGCCCGAAACTGCATCCGAATGAACTTTATACTGTTTGAACCGTATCGGCCGCGGCGCACGCGCGACGGCGGCTGCCGTCGGTTGAATCACCATCGCGATATCTCGATATGTAAAGGAGAACGACATGGCACTGGCCTTTGGACCCAGACGGGGCATTTATATCGATATTTCCGAAGAGCTGAAGAAGGGCGACAGGCCGCTGACGGAGGATCAGGTCGTCAGTTTCGAGACGTTCGATCAAATTTACCGGTCTTTGTGCGCGCTGATGTACAACTACGTTCCGATGTCAGGCCACCCGGGGGGATCCATCTCTTCGGGACGGTTCGTGACCGGCCTCATGTTCAACACGGCGGACTACGATCTGGCCAACCCGGCGCGTGACGACGCCGACATGATCTCCTACGCGGCGGGGCACAAGGCGCTCGGCCTCTACGGCCTATGGGCGCTGCGCAACGAGATCGCGCGTGCCGGTGCCGCCGATCTGCTCGCCACGGACGAAAAGAACCAGCTTCGCCTCGAGGATCTCCTCGGCTTCCGCCGCAACCCGACGTCGACGGCGTCTCTGTTCAACAAGTTCAAGTCCAAGGCGCTCGACGGCCACCCGACGCCGACGACGCCTTTTGTCAAGCTGTCGACGGGAGCGTCCGGTGTGGGCGTGACGAGTTCGCTGGGGCTCGCCTACGGCGCGCTGGATTACTACGCCGGCAACCCGCCCTATGTTCACATCGTCGAGGGTGAAGGCGGTATGACGCCGGGACGCGTCGGTGAAGCGATGGCCGCCGCGGGGACGGCCTCGGTCGGCAACGCCGTGATGCACATCGACTGGAATCAGGCGTCAATCGATTCCAACCACGTTTGCCGGGACGGCGAAGCGCCCGGCGATTATGTCCAGTGGACGCCGGCCGAATTCGCGTATCTCCACGACTGGAACGTCATCATGGTTGGGGACGGCCGCGATTTTCAACAGGTCATCGCCGCCCAGCAGCGTGCTCTCCAGATCGACAACGGGCAGCCCACGGCGATCGTCTACCGCACGACCAAGGGTTGGAAGTACGGCATCGAGGGCAGGGCTTCGCATGGCGCGGGTCACAAACTCTGCACCGACGGATTCTACGACGCGGCGGCGCCGCTGCTGGAAATGACCGGCGGGTCGCTGCCGATTTGTGAAGACGACTGCCAGCGCTGCGGAGGCGGGGCCAACACGGACGTTATAGAGGAGTGCTACTGGGAGGGGCTCCAGGTCGTGCGCTCCGCGATCGAAAAGAACGACGCGATGGTGCAGGAGCTGTCCTCGCGTCTCGTCGCGTCGCGCGACCGGCTCGACAAACGCGCGCGCAAGCCCCGCGCCGGCGCGCCGGACGTCGAAAAGGTGTTCGCCACCGCCGCCGGGGCGGGGGGGACGGTCCCCGAATCGCTGCGGCTCGAGCCGGGCAAGTCGACGACGCTTAGAGGCGAGCTGGGCAAAGTCTTGAGTTACTACAACAAAGCCAGTGGAGGTGCGTTTTTCGCCGCCGCGGCGGA
Organism: uncultured bacterium; assembly: GCA_965372695.1. Taxonomy (GTDB): domain Bacteria; phylum Krumholzibacteriota; class Krumholzibacteriia; order WVZY01; family JAKEHA01; genus CBDUWU01. Next base: position 3,061 of record CBDVDJ010000230.1, on the reverse strand, counting down.
CCTGCTGGGTTCGACGAGCGTGTTGAAAACAGGGGACGGTTTTCCCGAAGGATTCTACAACAGCGCGACGAATCCGGGTTCGCGGATCCTTTCGATGGGTGGCATCTGCGAGGACGCGATGATGGGGGTGTTTGCCGGGTTGTCGGGTTACGGCCGTCACATCGGCGCCGGGTCATCCTACGGAGCGTTCATTGCCGCCCTCGGACACGTGCCTGCCCGCCTGCACGCGATCGGCAACCAGGCACGGAGCGAAGTCGATGGAGCGCCTTACCGGCCGATGGTCCTGATCTGTGCCCACGTCGGCGTCAAGACGGGTGAAGACGGCCCGACGCACGCCGACCCGCAACCTCTCCAGTTGCTCCAGGAAAACTTTCCCGCTGGTACGATGGCGACGTTGACTCCGTGGGATCCGCAGGAAGTGTGGCCATTGTTCACCGCGGCACTGGTCAACCGGCCGGGTGTGATAGCGCCGTTCGTTACGCGGCCCGGAGAAAAGATTCTCGACCGGAAGACGCTCGGGCTGGCTTCGGTGGCGGACACGACCAAGGGCGTTTACCTGCTCAAAAAGGCAGAGGGTAAAGGCGACGGCACCATCGTGTTGCAGGGTAGCGAGGTGGCATACGCGTTCGTCGAGCAGGCGATGCCGTTGCTGGAGAAAGATGGTATCGACCTCAACGTGTATTATGTCTCGAGCGCGGAGTTGTTCGATGCGCTGCCCGAGGATGAACGGGCACGGGTGTTCCCGGCGTCGGCGGCCGGGGAAGCGATGGGAATAACCGGGTTCACGCTGGCGACGATGTATCGCTGGATCACGTCGGACAGGGGACGTGTGATGTCGCTCCATCCGTTCCGCGGGGGGCGGTTTCTGGGCAGTGGCAAGGCCGAGATGGTCCTCCACCAGGCCGAACTCGACGGCGACGCCCAGTTCAAGGCAATCGCGCGCTACGTGAAAGAAAGATAGTTGAATGAGGGCGGCCGGCTATTACCGGGCGGTACTGCTCAGTATTGCCGCCGCGGGGCTGGCGTTGGAACTGGCCGCTCTGGGGCCGCTGCGATACTCGTTCTGGGGATTCCACGTTTTTGCCTTTGTGCCGCGCGCCGCGATGTGGTGGGGATGGATTCTCGTCGCGGGCGCCGCCCTGATGTTTCTGTTTCGGGGCTGGCATCGGTCCGGCAGCGGCCGGTCCGCCCCTGATTTGTCGATACCGGCGTGGACGGCCGCCGCCCAGGCGGCCGTCTGCGCCGGTTTGTTCTGGTGGTTTCGTTCCCAGCAGACACTGCTCGGCGACGGCCTGCCGCTCACGATCAAACTCCCCGAGGGGCAGTCGTTCCATCCACGACAGCCGCTGGCGATGTGGCTCCAGCAGTTCGTGTACGGGACGTTCGGAGGAACACTCGCTGGTGACGGTGCGATACCCCCGGTGGTGGCGCACCGCACCGTCGCGCTGGGAAGTATCGTCGCCGGTGTTCTGTTCGTACCGGCCGCGTTTGCGCTCGGACGCTGTTTCGCGAGGCGCGCCGGCCGTGACGACGTGACCGCGCTGCTGACAACGCTCGTGATCCTCACGCAAGGCTACGCGGTGATGTTCTTCGGCTATGTCGAAAACTACACCTACCACGCGCTGGCCATTATTCTTTATCTGCTCGCCTCGGTATGGGTGGTACAGAGACGTCTGCCCCTCGCCGTCGCCGCCGTGGCACTCGTTGTGGCCGTGGGCGTCCACCTGTCCGCCGTCCTGCTGGGGCCCTCGTTCATTTTCATCGTCGTCACGGGGCTGACGCGGAGCGACCGGCGTGCCGATACCGCGGCGGGCCTGGCCGCGTTGGCCGCCGGTGTGGTGTTTCTCGACTGGTTGCTGGGGCGCTTGTCGCCGGGCTATACGCTCTGGGGGGGTGTGATCCAGCTTCTCGGCGTGGCCCGCGAGACGCAGGGGGGGGGAGCCGGGTGGTCCTATTTCTTTTCCGCCACGCATCTGCGCGATTTTTTCAACGAACAGTTTCTGATTGGTCCGCTGTCCGCGTTTCTTTTTGTACCTGCGCTGTTGTTCGCCCTGGCGGCGGGACGCCGATGGCTCCGTGACCCGGTGGCGGGGTTCCTCATGCTCGCCGCCGGCGTCTATCTGGCCGGCAGCTTCGCCACTTCGGAACCGCTGCTGGGATATGGCCGCGACTGGGATTTGTTCGCCGCCGCGGGAGTGTGCTTCTGCGCGGCCGCCGTGTACCTCGTTGTATCCCACACGGCGAAGCCGCACTATACGCGGCGGCTGCTCGCCTTCGCCCTGGTCCTGTCGCTCGTGCATCTGGCGCCCTGGGTAGCGGTCAATCACTCGGAGGCGGTTACGCTGGAACGATTCAAGACGTTGCCCCTGGGAGCCGGGAAGACAGAGGTCGTTGTGGCCAACTACTACATGCGCCGGGGGCGGTCTGCCGACGCGGAGGCGTGGTTCAAAAAGGCGTTGAAGGCCAATCCCGCGAACGTCAACGCGTACTTCCTGCTGGGCGTTCTCTACGCTTCCAGCGGGCACACCGAAACCGCCACCCAGTTCATCGGTCGCGCCGTCGAACTGCGGCCGAACAAGCCGGATTACCGCGAACGGTATGTCCAGGTGCTGCTGGATGCCAGGCGATGCAGAGAGGCGGTGCCTCAGCTGGAGTGGCTGGCGGCGCGCAGGCCGGGGGACTTCCCGTACTGGAAGGAAGTCGGGCAGAGGATGGGGCGGCTCGGGTGCGGTGATGACCTGGCGGGCATTTACGCGCCTGTTTTAGCTGAAGCCGACCGGCTGTTGACGAGCAACTCCGGCGATGTCGAGACCTGCCTCGACGCGGGAATCCTGCTGGGGTTTTCCGGACGACCCGCCGATGCGCTGGAAATGTATCTCCGCGTCCTCGACGTCGACCCGGAGTCGCCGGCTGCGCTTTTCAACACCGGCCTGGTGCTGTTCGGCCTGGGGCGCGAGAGCGAGGCGAGATCCTGCCTGGAGAAGTTCGTCGCCCTTCATCCCGGCCACGAGATGGCCGGATACGCCCGCGAAACTCTTTCGCAATAAAGATCAGAATGGGA
>CBDVDJ010000229.1:0-5339 GCA_965372695.1 uncultured bacterium | reverse complement strand
GATACTTCTTGACAGTAGGTAAATATGCGGCTATTTTACCCACATGTTCGAACGCGTTCTTGGCAACCAGTTGAGGTTGGGCAAACGTAGCGTCCTGGTCCTGGGACCCCGGCAGGTCGGAAAATCCACCCTGCTCGGTTCTCTCAAACCGGACCTGGCCGTGAACCTGGCCAGCCCCGCAGCATTCAGGGACTACGCCACACACCCGGAGAGACTGGAGCACGAGCTTCGCGCGGCTGGGAGCGATGTGCGCACCGTTCTCATCGACGAAGTGCAACGCGTTCCCACCCTGTTGGATATGGTCCAGGTTTTTCTCGACGAGCACCCCAGGCGATTCCGATTTCTTCTCTCTGGCTCGAGCGCCCGAAAACTCAAACGAGGTCAAGCCAATCTCCTTCCGGGCCGCGTTCACGTTCACTATCTCCACCCTCTGCTCGCTTGCGAGCTGGGTCAGCAATTCGACATCGACCGCGTCCTTGCCCACGGCACACTGCCTGGCATCTATTCCGAGACGGACAAGACAACCCGTGAAGCGGATCTGCGCAGCTACGCAGATACCTATTTACGTGAGGAAGTGCAGGCGGAAGCTCTCGTTCGCAACATCGGCGGCTACGGGCGTTTGCTCGAACTTGTCGCTGCTTCGTCCGGGAAAATCCTTAATCTCAATTCTCTGTGCCGTGACGCTGCTTTGAGTTATGAAACCGCACGGCGATATGTCGAGGTGCTGGAAGATACTCTGGTCGTGTTCCGGGTTCCAGCATGGAGCGGGTCCGACCGGACGAGCCTCGTCTCCCACCCCAAGCTGTTCTTGTTTGACCTCGGTGTCAGGAATGCGCTGCTGCGCAGGCCCCTGGACAGGCCGCTCGACGATGAGCGCGGGTTCTTACTGGAGCATCTTGTCGCCTACGAGATCCAGCGGAGACTCGGCGGTTCCCTGCCGCGAGCCGCGCTCTACTACTATCGCACTCGCCACGGATCCGAGGTTGACTTCATCCTGGAGATCGATCGTGAACTCTGGGCGATCGAAGTCAAGGCGGGACGAAGCGTCGACCGCAGGGCACTCCGGGGGCTTGCGTCTTTCTCCGATCGTACTCGCCGTGTGAAGCGACAGATCGTCGTGTTCCTGGGTCCCCGAAAGCAGCAAATCGAAGGCGCCGAGATCCTGCCTTTGCATGAATTCCTCGAAGAGCTTCCGACTTGACGATCACACTCACCCGGCCTGCGTCACTAGCAGTCGGTATTTTTTCGCTCGCTTGCGGCCGCTGCCGTCTGATACTCTTTAGTATTGGTCGGTTATGGCAATCGCCGTCGCGCGGGCTTTCGCAGGATCCCGGACTATGACTGCAATTTCACGGTTACTCATTATAATAGTGGTTTTCGTCGTATCTCTCGTCCTGGTGCCGGCGAGTGCCCACGCGTACCTCGACCCGGGCACGGGCAGCTACATACTCCAGATCGTCATCGGCTCTCTGCTTGCCGTCGCATTCACAATCAAGGCGTTCTGGCACCGGATCAGGGCCTTCCTCGAAGATCTCGTTTCTTCCAGACGAAAGGGAGAATAAAGAGTGGCCCGCGGGAGCCGTATTCCTGGTTCGTTTCGTGACCCCAGTGGATATCTTTTCGCTCGCGATGGCGTGCTCTACCGGCAGATAAACAGTATTTATCAACCTCATTACGACCGCCTGATGGGTTCCGGGCTCTACGGCAAGCTGATCGACATGGAGGCGCTGGTCGAGCACTCGGAGGAAGACATCCGGCTGGCCGACTCGAGCGACGCCAGCATGGTCATCCGCCCCGACCTGGTGCCCTTTGTTTCCTATCCGTACGAGTGGGGCTTCAGTCAACTCAGAGACGCCGCGCTCATGACCCTCGACATACAGAAGACTGCGCTCGAGTTCGGCATGTCGCTGAAAGACGCCAGTGCCTACAACATTCAATTTGTCGACTGCAGACCGGTCCTGGTCGACACGCTGTCATTCGAAACCTGTCGCGATGGCGAGCCCTGGGTCGCGTACCGCCAGTTCTGCCAGCATTTTCTCGCACCTCTGGCCCTGATGGCTTACAAGGACGTCCGCCTCGGGCAATTGCTCCGGAATCATATTGACGGTATTCCTCTCGATCTGGCCAGCCGGTTACTGCCCGCGCGGACGCGATTTTCGTTTGGCCTGCTGACCCATATCCACATCCACGCCGGGGCGCAAAAGCGATACGCCGGCAAAGCGGCAAAACCGCGCGGCAGAATGCCCCGCACTTCCCTCCTGGGTTTGATCGACGGGCTTCGCTCGCTGGTCAACCGCCTTCGCTGGCGTCCACTCGCAACGGAGTGGGGTCGCTACTACACCGACACCAACTATTCGAGCGAAGCAATGCGGCACAAGGCCGAAATCGTGGCAGGTTACATCAAGAAGATCGGGCCGGGCAGCGTCTGGGATCTCGGGGCGAACACCGGCGAGTTCAGCCGAATCGCCGCGGATTCGGGTGCGATGACGGTGGCGTTCGACGCGGACCCGGTCGCCGAAGAAAAGCACTACATCGATTGCAGGACGGAGAAGCGAAAAAGACTGCTTCCGCTCGTCCTGGACCTGACCAACCCGAGTCCCGCGATCGGATGGGAGAATACGGAACGGATGTCACTCGCACAAAGAGGTCCGTCGGACCTCACGATGGCCCTCGCGCTCGTCCATCATCTCGCGATTTCGAACAACGTGCCCTTCTCGAGACTCGCCAGCTTTTTTGCGTCGATCGCCCGCAATCTCGTCATCGAGTTCGTACCCAGGGAAGACTCGCAGGTTCAGAGACTGCTGACGACTCGCGAGGATATCTTTACGGACTACGATCAAGCTTCGTTTGAAAGTGCTTTCGGGGAGCGATTCCACATCGAGGAAGTCACGCCAGTTCGGGACTCGTCGAGGATTCTCTATAGAATGCGGCGCCAATAACAGGGCACCCGGCGGAACGGGCAAAGGGTGCTATCGATCGGGGAGGGGTCTGGCCTCGAACGAGTACAGCCCTATCGCCAGCTCGCGCGAATCGGGTCCTGCGCCTATATCCCTGGGAGCGACCGCGTCGGGCATTTCGAATCTGACCACCATCCGATCGCCTTGCAGCGCAGCACGCGGGATATTCGCCTGGAGTGCCTGACCTTTTCCGGCGGTGAATGTCTTTTCACCCAGTGAGAAATCGTTCACCCAGATCCGGACGCGCTGCCGGTCCACCTTACCCGGCACGATATAGGCGAACATCGCGATAATCACGCTGACATCACGTTCCGCGGGGTCGATCCCGAACACGACTTCAGCGAATTCGCCGTCGTTCCACGTGTAGCTTGGCGACGTTGTGCTCCACCCCGACTTCAGATAGACATCCCCTTCGTGGGCGATGCCGAAACGCACACGCGTTCCCCATTGGTACGGGCGGAGATCGTACCTCACTACCCGGGATTCCATCTGCTGCCATGAGGTCGAATCGGCGACGCTCCCTCTCACGATCCAGCGGTTCAGAAGCGGTTCTCTGGCCGACTTGTCGCCGAGGATAACGACGCGTCGAGTCCTCGTCTCGCCAGGACCCAGGTTCACGATCGACTCACCGGGATATGCGTGCTGGATGCCGAGAATATCCATCATTGTCGCCGGGACGTCCGAGAGCGACGTCTGCGCCTCTGACAGCCGCAACGGTCCTCTCGCGGAAGGTTCTTTCAGGACGAGGAGGGCCGTGAACCAACTGATCCGTTTCTGAAACGGCGTGGGCGCAACCCCGGCGGTCATACCCAGACCATGATCTCCGTGGAGCAGAATGATCGCCTCATCGTACAGACCCATGTCCTTGAGTTTGTCGAGAAACTCGACAAACAAACGAAGCATGTACCGCGCCTCATTCTTGTAGTTCTCTCTTGTGTTCGGGAGCGCCTCTCCGGCGTACGAGCCGTCCGCGAGCGTCACAAAAGGTCCATGGGGCGGCATGAGGTGCATGAAGTGATAGGCCGGTTCCGTGTGCGCAATCTCGAGCTTGCTCGTGTAGTCACGAAAGAAAGCTTTCTGATGAAAGGATACGTGGTTGGGTGGATCGTCCACGATCGAGCTCAGCCGCCAGTTCTGATCGTTGTATACGACACGTTTTGCAAAATGCGGGAATTGACGGAACATCGACACATCGAGAGCGTACGTAAGCGCCTGCATCATCCGGGTACCCGGCGGCGACGCGTACGAACGCGGACAATCAAAATATGTCGTACTCTGTTTCGAGTCCATCGTGATGTGGGGCGTCAGATTGACCACATAGCCATTCTGATAGAGGACCGTGTGAAAGCTCGACTTAATCGCTTCCCGGAAATACTCGGACTGACGGACCGTCCCGTCGTAAACCTTCGTGGAGAACAAAGCCGGCAGCGAAAGCACCGTCTGACTGCCGGTGGACATATTGTCGGTGTACAGAACAAAACCATCGAAGGCGTCGGCAAGGCCGTCTTCTTCGACGAGCTCCAGAAATACGTCCGTCTGAAACGCGTCCATGACAAAGTGAAAGACGTTACGCGAGCTTGACAGCTGGCAGAGCGCCTGCGGCACCGTCTTCGTTCCGCTCTCGCCGGCGCGAGAGGTGGCGGGAGGACTCGAGGTGACGGTCCGCGCGACGAGAAAGCCAGATTGAAGGAGAATGAATCCAATGGCCACAACCGATGCCTGGCGCGATATGCGAGCGCTGAAACGACAGGCCGCTCCCAGCAGAGTCACCCAGATGAAGAGATCTACCCATCCCTGCCACGAGAACGCGGCCCAGTCGATGCCCTTGCCGTCAAAATCACCGTATCCCCACTTCAGGAAGCTGCCCTGAATCCAGAGCAATACTCCGATGGCGAGAAGAACCGATGTGATGCGGCTTCGCACGCGGGCGGGAGCCCAGAGGCCCGGCAATGAGAGCAACGCGCCCAGGCCGAGGAGCAGGACGATCAACCGCGGCAACATCCCGGCGAACGTTACGTCGAACTCCGCCGGATTCGACGTAACGATCTCGAAGGGACCAAAAATGCACAGGTTGGCCGAGACGAAGAGCGACGCGGCCACGAGGGCAAACCGCTGACTGCGCACTGAGGGCGGACGCTGCGCTTTACGTGTGTCTGGTTTCCGTCGCTTACTGCTCATGCTTCCCCAGTCTATCCCATCCGCCGCAGACCTGATATATTGTTCGATACAGACAATTAGCGGGATTTAAGGCGAATGTGGTAGTATGTTCTCCAACACCCCCCCCCCCAATATCAACTACCAAAGGAGAAACCGATGCGCCCCGGTAAACTCGCACTTACTATCATTATACTGCTCGTGGCTACGACAGTTTTCGCCGGCGAC
>CBDVDJ010000228.1:0-5341 GCA_965372695.1 uncultured bacterium | reverse complement strand
CGGCCTTCCACCTTTCGCCGTTCTGGGCTTCCAGAATATAGTACTCGGCGTCGTGAACGATATCGGCACAGACCAGAGCCACATTCACAAAGCTCGCGCCTGCGGCGAGTAACAAGAAAATAACGAGGTTTCTTAACACAATACCTGACCTCCTGGGACACGTGGCTGATAAATTATGGTGATTTCTCATGGGGTGATTTCCCGATGAAGAAGCAATCGGGAGGATGATCTGAATTCGGGATTATAATGGCGCCTTGAACTCCTTGCAAGATCATAATTTGGAGGCGCCTGCCGCCCTCTAACTAATTCGCTCCCAAGAAGATGCCTGATACTGTATAACCCCGGGACCGCAAGCTTCGCCCAGATGTAGTATGAGCTCGGCGTAACGTCGTAAACAGTTATTTCACTTGCTATCTGCACCGACTCTGTCTATTCTCCCCCAGAATATAGAATGCGGTCACACTTTCAGCTGTCGGAGGTTCTGTAGTGAATTTCAAAATCGCACTCGCTCTCATCGTCGGAGTCCTGTTGCTCGCTTCGCCGTCCTGGGCGCAGCAGGATACAACAGGGACCGCTTCATCCACGCCCGCGCCGGCGAAGGCGCCTCGTGTGGATATCATCCCCATGGGAGGATACGTATGGACGGTCTCACAGAGCGCTACCTATAACCTGACCAGCGGAGATATCGACATCAAGAACAGCGGTTTCTATGGCCTCGCCGTTGATATCTACGCGGTGCCCTACATGCAGATTCGACTCCTCTACCGGCGCCAGGATTCACAGCTGACATTCAAGAGGGCTGGCATTACGGAGGATCTCGGCGACATGGCCGTCGAGTACTGGCACATCGGCGTCGTCAAGGGCTTTCAGAAGGGCAAAGTAAAGCCGTTCACGGGCATCAGTCTTGGCGGGTCACGATTCGCTTACGATAGCGGAGACGAATGGTATTTTTCGATGCTCGTGAGTCTCGGCGCCAAATTCTACCTGAACGACAGGATCGGCATCATGGGCTCCGGGCAAATGGGAATTTCGTTTACCAACGCTTTCGCCGGGATCGGCACGGGCGGCGTGAGTATCGGCGGAACCGGCATCACCCAGTTCGATCTTCTGGCCGGTTTGATCATTACGCTCTAGTGCGCTGCTGCTAATGACGCGGGGCGGCTTCGAGCCGCCCCGCATTCTAATTATAAACCGCCGAGACCTTCATCCGACCGTCAGCTACGCGTGTCTTCTTGCTCTACAATTCTGAAAAAGCCTGAGACTCGTCCCAAAGTTTCCAGATAACTGAATTCCAGAAAATCACTCAGTGGCTTCGCATCCAGGAGACTGCACCCCTCGAGCGAATCCAGGTAATGGTCTTTGTAATCCGTCATAATCACGTCATAATAAAACCCATGAACCAGCATGACATAGTCCCCTAACGCACGGGCAATTCGACCGTTGCCGTCGTCAAAGGGATGGACGTGAGCAACCAGGTAATGCGCCCGGGCGGAAATCTCGAGAATTTCGAAGAAATTACCCGCCGAGACCGACTGGTATGAGAACAGACGTTCATTGATGGTTGCGAATTGTTGCTGCAAGAGCTGTGTTACCCGTGAATGATGCGGGGGCAAATGGCTCATGAGGTGGATCCTGACTTCGGATTCACGAAACTGCCCTGCACCCTCCGGCCAACTATCCTCGAACATCATGCGATGCATCTCGAGAATCATAGAGATAGAAAGCTCGTTACGCTGAGATGCCAATGACTCGAGCCATCTCAACATGGCCTCCTGGCCTTTCAGTTCAATTCCTGCTTTTTCGTATCCGGCCGAAATCTTCGATTTGTCCTCTATTCCCGCGTCATGGAGCAAAACCTGCAAAAACACCCGGTCGACTCTCTTATCCTCTATCACGTTTGAATGAACAGCCTTGAGACATCTGAGAGCAGTCATCGCCTCTTCTCGCGCCAGAGGAAACCGCTCACCAAGCCTCTTGAGTCCCATAAACATCTTCAACAGGTTCTTCTTCTCGGATGGAGTTAAGATAATTGTCGCCATAAGAAGACTCGCAAAATCGTTTGTTTTTGTTTTATCAGCCCGCTGCCAGCACCCATTCCGCCACTCCGGCACCTCGAATTGCGCCCGATGATAGACCCGCCGGCGGGATTAATCAACCGGCGAGTGGATACGGAGTTATCCCCCGGTCAGCTACGGACCAGATAGTGTGATATACTATCTATGATTACCCTGGAGTACGTGAGTGGGCCGTACCCGAATCCTGTGATGGCGAGCACTTTCGAGGAGGGGCAATATGAAACGGTTACTGCTATTGACCTGTTTTGTGATTCTGGGCGCCACGGCGGTCTCGGCGCAGACCGGGGCGATCTGTATTTTTTCGGACGCGGCCGGCACCGAGTGTAACATCCTCGATACGGGCTCGCTGGTCCAGGTCTTCATCGTCCACAGTAATTCTCCCGGGGCCACAGCGTCGCAGTTCCGCCTCGACGTGGATGCGGCCGCGTGGACGTGGCTTGGCGACATGTGGCAATTCACCACCGCCATCGGCACGTCGATACAAGGCGTTTCGATCGCTTACGGAAGCTGCCAGAGTTCACCGATCATGCTCGGGACGATCAACTTCTTCGGTTCGGTGGCGCCGCCGGACACGCCGATCCGTATCGTCCCCGACGCGGGCCAGGACCACGTGCTCATCATCGACTGCGACTTCAACACGATCCTCGGCGCCGGAGGAACGGCGTACGTCAATTCGGCAATCCCCTGTATCTGCGAACCGAACCCGGACCCGACGCTCTACGTGATGCCGGTGAACCTGGACTTTGGCATCACCGACGTCACGCAGACGCTCGAGGTTATGAACATCGGCGGGGGGGAACTCTACTGGGGGCTGGTGGAGTCGATCCCGTGGCTCTCGGCCGCTCCCGGCGGCGGCACCAATAACGCCACGGTCACGGTGACGGTCGACCGCACCGGACTGGCGCCGGGCGTGTACAGCGGATCGATCGACGTGACGTCGAACGGCGGCAGCGAAACGATCGTCGTCTACATGACGGTCGCACCGGACACGCCGATTCTCGTCGTTTCGCCGACATCGATCACGGTCCTCGAGTACCAGACGGGCAACAGCTTTCTCATCCGGAACGCCGGCATCGAGACACTCCAGTGGAATGTCGTCGCCTCGCAACCGTGGATTTACCTGAACCCGACCGCCGGTTTCGACGACGGTATTGTCAGTGTTACCGTCGACCGTACGGGGCTGGCCGGCGGCACCCACTACGGAACGATCATGGTCACGTCCAACGGCGGCGACGCCACGGTCGAAGTAACGATGCTGATCCCCGTTCCCGAGCCGATACTCCAGGTCACGCCCGCGTCGCTGTTCATCAACTGGACGGAGACCGGGGCGTTCCTCGACGTGGCCAACATCGGGACAGGCGAACTGGAGTGGATTATATCGGGCGCTCCGACATGGGCGACGGTCAACCCCGCCGCGGGGACCAACGACGCCCAGGTTTCTGTCCAGGTCGACCGCACGGGCCTCGCCGACGGCGACCACTCGGGGAACCTCCAGGTCACTTCCAACGGTGGCGACATCACCGTCCCGATCACCATGCAGGTGGGGCCGCGCCCGATACTGGCGGTCGACCCGATGCTACTGATATTCACGCCGCTGGTCACATCGGGTTCGTTTGCGATCTCCAACGCCGGGGACGACGAGCTCAACTGGACGCTCTCGGCGGACAAGGCGTGGATCGAGGTCGTACCCCCGCTCGCCGGCACAGGTGACGCGACGGTGACGGTCAACGTCGATCCTGCGGCGGTGCCGCCGGGAGGAACCCGCACAGGCAACGTGACAGTTCACTCGAATGCAGGGACGAAAGTTATTGAAATCAGGTTTGTTCCGCCGGGACAGGACATCGCGGGATTCATCGGCGTCTACTCGGATCCCGGGGGAAACAGCTGCAACTTCTTCGACACCGGATCCGTGGTCGAAGTCCACATCTTGCACAGTAGCCATACCGGGGCGACGGCGGCACAGTTCAAGCTGGAGGTCCCCGCGGGCTGGACGCACCTCGGCGACATGATCGAATTCCCCACCGTCCTCGGCTCGACGGTCCAGGGAATTTCGATCGCCTACGGCTATTGTCTGACGGCCCCGACCTATCTCGGAAAGGCCCTGTTCTTCGGTTCGGTGGCGCCCCCGTGTACCATCATCCAGGTAGTCCCCGATCCGATGGCAATATCGGGCATGATCGAGGTCGTCGGGTGCGCGCTGAACAAACTGTTCGCGTCGGGCCGTTACGGCGTCGTCAACCCCGACGTCTACTGCGACTGCGACGGCGGCATTGTTCCCGTCCAGAAAACGACGTGGGGCGGGATCAAGGCGATGTACGGCGACGAGAACAGGTACGACAGGAATAAATGAGGTTGGTAGTGGAGCGGCCCGCCCCCCTTGTGAGGGGACGGGCCGTTTTTGTCTGCGCGACGATCAGCTTTTCGAGGCCTCGTACTTGCGGAACAGCTCGGCGAAGAGCTTCGGCACCAGCGCCATGCGCTCGGGCGGTTCGACGTAGGCGATCCGCATCTGGGTGCGGCCGGGGTTGGGTTCGCCTTCCGCGACGCTGTAAAAACCCGACATGGGCGCGGTCAGCAGCGTCATCCGCTTGCCGTCGACCTCGACGACCCCCTCGCTGGCGCAATACACGACAAAATCCATCGCGTTGAAATCCGGACTGGCCACGTTGCGCACGTCGACCACCGAGTAGATGGCCGCGTCGGGGCTCGACACGATCACTCCGGGGAGTTGTTCCTTGAGGTCGCTGGTAAACCTGAACAGCATATCCCGGTAGTATTCGCGCTGTTTCGCGTACCACTCCCTGAGGTCGTCGTGATTCTCGTGCGCGATGGCGCCGAACACCCACTGCCCGAGCGCCGAGGCGCAGAGGCTGGCCGTGTACTCGGCCACGCACTGCTTGTGGAATTCGGCGTTGTCGGTCATCACGGCGCCGACCCGCAGCCCGCACGCGTTCCACACCTTGCTCGTCGTCTCGATCCCGATCCGCCGGCCGGTAATACCGGGGACGGTGTCTTCGGTGATCGCCCACACGCTCGGCGCGGGGGTGTCGGTGTAGTGGAGCTCGCGGTAAGCCTCGTCGCTGATCAACCACATGTCGTGCTTGACGCAGAGCCGCGCGAGTTCCTCGAGCGATTCCTGGTCGTAGAGCTGCCCCGTCGGGTTGTCGAACGGGATCACGACGAGGGCGGCTGGCTTGTTGGCCTCGATGACGCGCTCCATCTCGTCGTAGCTGGGCAGAGAGAACTTGCCGTCGTCGTCGAGTGTG
>CBDVDJ010000227.1:0-5351 GCA_965372695.1 uncultured bacterium | reverse complement strand
CCACCCAGAATATCCCCAGGAGGCGGGTCGGGGGCTCGCGGATCAACTCGATGCCGGGAGGCTCGGGGTCGTCGCTGAGTACGCGGTACAGCGACGAAATCTGGAGCCGGAATCCGTAGTCGCGATAGAGTTGCTCGGACAACTGGGGGCGATTGCGTTTGAGCAGGTGTCGGCGCAACCGTTCGCGGCAGCCTTCTTCGAGGATGTCGGGGATCTCGTCGCCCCGCGTTTCGATGACGTCGAGAAGCAACTCTTTGTTGACGGCGGTGATAATCAGCGTGAACTGGTTTTTCAGCGGCCGGTCCTGCTTTCTCAGAATCAGCGCTCCTTCGGCCCGGATCATCTCTACGCCGGCGTCGCCGATCATGCCGATGATCTGCTGCCCCACATCGGTCGACGAGTCGAGCACGCCGCACATCACGATGTTCTTGTACGGGGGGACGTCATCCATCTCCGACGCTTTGATTGGCACGATGCGGAACTGCTTTTCGATGTCGACGTAGTAGTCGAGATTGCGGGCGATCACCGGCGTTAACCGCCGGTTCCACTCGTCCTGTTCTCCGCCTTCTGTCACCAGAAGAATTTCCGAGTACGAACCCGCCGGCGGTATCGTCATGTCGCCGCATCCGGACACTGCTGCCGTCGCGACCAACGACAGCACCACCACGATCCTTTTTGAAAAACTCATGACTCCCTCCCGGTAACGACCGTTCTACCGGAAATATAGAACAGCCGCGAGCCGGGCGGCAACAACAAAGGAAACGGCCCGCCCCGGGGGGGGTGGACCGTTTTGCGCGGCTTGGCCTCTGCAGCGCTTCGTCAACTATGTGGGAGGCATGCGGCGCTCTCAACGGCTCCTGTGGCGTTCCAGCGCCGCCCTGATCAGGTGTCTCTGGAGCGATTGAATATGCCGGCTGAGATACTGCACCTGCTCGTCGGCGTTGAGGCCGTAGAGCTGCACGATTATCAGCGAGTCCATGTCGGCGACCGACATGGGCTGTGTCCGGTCGATAAGGTCGACGCCGATAATGCGGCCGGAGGAACTCCGGTTCGGCGATCCGTGTCCCACGAGCCGCGAAGAGGCGGACGCCCCCTGGACAGGCGCCACAGGCGGGCCCATCGACACCCTGCGCTCCAGGTTCGAGGGCTGTCCGACACTTCGTACGGGTGGGGTCGTATCACGGGTAATATTAAATTCGGGTTGCGACGAAAATGTCCCGGGAGTCGGAGTCGGCGATGTTTCCCCGGCAACGCGGGTTGCCTGGTACGTATCCGGCGTCGCCGGCTCCACTGCGGACTTGAGCAGAAACAGCCCGCCGACCAGCACAACAGCGGCGGCGGAGGCGGCGGTCGTCGCGAAGCGCAGGTTCCACGAGCGAATCAGCGTCCCGTACGATGCGGACCGTTCGCGGACTGAATTGCGTTCCTGGTTGATCTTGAGTCTGACTTTCCAGGCAAAATTGTCGCTGGTCGTTTCGCGGGGCGCCCTGTGGAGGAGGTCCATGCAACGGGTCAGTTGCGAAGCATACTTGTCGCAGTCTTCGCATCCCGACAGGTGCTTTTCGAGTTCCAGCCGTTTGGTGTCGCTCTTCAGGCCGTCAATAAACTCGGATACGAGTTTTCTTGCGTTACGGCACTTCATCCCTTGGTGTCCTCCTAAAAATCGATTCCCATTTCGAGTATCGGTTCGATAATCTTCCGGAAACAGTTCCTGGCCCGGTTGATTCGCGATCTCACCGTTCCCAGCTTCAGCCCCGTGACCGCGGCGATTTCCTCGTAAGACAGTTGATTGATTTCTCTGAGCACAAAACTGGTCCTGTATTTTTCCGGTATCTTCTGTATCGCTGCATTTATAATTTCGCTGAGTTCGCTGTCGTTGATCGCGTCTTCCGGCGTGCGGCCGGTATCGATGATGTCGATCAGCGTCTCCTCGTCTCCCTCTCCACCCCGCTTGCTCCATAGCGAGAAGATCTGGGGTTTCCGGCTGCGGGACCGCATCCTGTTGCGGACGAGGTTCGTCGCGATGGTGTAGAGCCACGTAGAAAACTTGGCGATGGTTTTGTATTTCTCCGCATGTATATACGCCTTGACGAATGCTTCCTGGGCAACCTCTTCCGCGTCGTCCCGATTGCTGGTCAGGCGGAGGAGGTAGTTGAACAAACGGTCCTTGTACCGCTCGACCAGCAGGTCAAAGGAAGACACGTGGCCCTCCTGGACGCGCAGCATCAATTGCTC
Source organism: uncultured bacterium (assembly GCA_965372695.1). Taxonomy (GTDB): domain Bacteria; phylum Krumholzibacteriota; class Krumholzibacteriia; order WVZY01; family JAKEHA01; genus CBDUWU01. Next base: position 3,116 of record CBDVDJ010000227.1, on the reverse strand, counting down.
GTCCGTGAGGTCCTTCAAAGCGGCCCTCTCACGCTCGAAATCAGCAAACAACTCGCGACTCCTCTCTGCATGCTTTTACGCTTCGACGGGAAAGAAGTTCCCGCCGAAGAACATACAGATGACTGCCTGTAATTGCCATTGTATCTTGTTGTCATTATGTCGGTTACATCACTCAATGTCGAGTATCATCCGCCATCGCCGGCCGTCGAGGAACGCCTGGAGTCGCTCGAGCCGGATCCTCCCCGCCGCGTCCGGCCGCCACTCGTAATCGAGTTTCAGCCTGTCAACCCTCCGTCCCCCTGAGATCACGGGCCACGAGGCTTCGCGGATGCGGTCACCCTGGAACCCGGCGTTGAAAGACTCGCCGTCGACGCGTCCTTTTACGGTGACCCGGCCGTGCCCTCCGGTCTCGATTTCGACCTCCGAGAGCCGTTCGCACGGCGGCGGCAGAGCCGTGATGCGGCGGATGAGTTCGATCATATCCCAGTCGAGGTCGAGCCCGTCGCGCAGCAACCCCGCGGTTTCATCGCCCTCGTAGAACCGCCCCCGTTCGCGGTCGAGTACGTACAGGTCGCCATCTTGAAGAGATACGACGACGTTCTCGTGGTGGCTGCCCATGGCCATCGTTCCGGTGAATTCAAACACAAAATTCCCTTCGGGCGAGGAGGTGGCGTTGAATCTCCCCTGGACCCGGTACTGCTTGACGTCGAGTTTTACCCTGCCCGCAAATGCCATCGAATCACGCCATCCCGACGCGGAAAACACCGATTCGAGGACGTCGCAGGTCACCGAGTCGACGACGTCGAACTGCCCGCCCCCCGACCGCACACCGGCACATCCGGCCAACACCACGGCACATAAAACGGCGCGGCGATACCATGCACCGCCGCGCCAGATCGATCCGCCCTTCGAGGTCGGGTTATTCGTTCCCGTTCGTGGTTGACTGGATCTTCTCAAGGATATCCGCATTTCCGTTCTGGAGCCTGCTCGACTTTTCGTACGCCGTTCTGGCTTCTTCGAAGCGCCGCAGCGCACGATAAGCGTCACCGAGGTGCTCGAGAATAACAGGGTCGTCCGTCACGCGCAGCGACGCTTTTTCGAGTTCGGCGACCGCTTTCGAATAATTACCCATTTGATAATAGACCCAGCCGAGACTGTCAAGGTAGTACCCGTTCTCAGGGTCGGTCTCCAGCGCCGTCAAGATGAGATCCTCGGCCAGATCGAGGTCCTTTTTCATCTCGGCCAGCAGATAGCCGTAGAAGTTGCATACGGATCCATCTTCGGGGTTGAGAGTGTATAGCTGTTTGAGATACGTCTCCGCCTCTGAGAGCTCCCCCGTCTTCTCGTAGACACTCGCCAGATTGAGCAGGGTGCCCCTGTCACCGGCCTTGATCTCGTTGGCCCGAAGCAGGAAACGGCGAGCGGCATCGAGTGAATCGACGCTGAGCCATGAGATGCCGAGCAGGTAGTTCCCCTCGAAGTCGAAACCCTTGACGAGCGGTTCGGACTTGACGAGCAGAGCTACGTGCTCCTCGGCCGACATCGATATCATTGTTTCGCTGTCGTTGAAATTGGGAGAACCGGCGAAGAATTTGCCGATGTAGCTGCGATAGTCGCCGGGATCCATTTCGATGGCCATGTCGAAGTAATAGAGCGCCCGTTCGGGTTCGCCCATGCGCAGGCTGATTTCGCCCAGGATACGCGCCAGTTCAGGGTTCTTGCCCCCGGATTCGAGTAACCCGCTGAAGACGGTAAATGCTTCGCCGAAGTCCCGCGCTTCGTAGTAGAGCCTTCCCCGCAATACTTCGAGTTCCTGCGGGAGCGCTCCCTTCTGCGCACGTTCTTCCAGGCGTATCACGCCCTGGTCGAGGTGGCCGGTTTCCAGATAAACCTGGACGAGCGCAATCAACGCTTCGGTGTTGGAAAGATCCGCCTCGACGACGTCTTCGAGGACGGGGATCGCCTCATTGGCCCGGCCGGTGTTGAGGTAGATTTCCGCGAGGTCGAGGGCGGGTTCGACGAATCCGGGGTCGAGTTCGATCGCCCTCTGGAATACCGCTTCCGCTTCCGTAAACCTGAACGCCTGCGACAAAAGCACCCCGTAGCGGTAGTGGATGTACGGGTGCGAGTCATCGATATCGATACAGTTCTGATACGCCTCCAGGGCCTTTTCCAGGTCGCCGGCCTCGTAGGCGATATTCCCCATCAGCCGCTCGATTTCGAAGCGCATCCCGTGGACCTCCCGGATTCGCTCGAGATACTCGATGGCTCCCGTGCGGTCGCGTCTCACGTACCGCACCTTCGCCTTGAGCATCAGCGCTTCGTATTCGTCGGCTTCCTGCAGAAGTATGTTGTCAATCACCATTTCGCAGCGGCTGAAATTCTTGAGCACGAAACAGGCCTCGGCGAGCCTGAGGCCAACGGTCGGGTCGTGGGCGCTCAGCCGCCAGGCCTCTTCGAGATGTTCGACCGCGCGGAGCACGGCCCCTGATTCCAGCAGGTATACGCCGATCATGTATTCGGAGTACGCGCTGCCGCCGGCCTGGCCCTGTGACGAGTGGGCCGCGAGACGGCCGGCTACATATGTATGGGACGAATTGTCTCCGTAAGCGCGGCCCGCCGCGGCCGGCGACGAACCGGCCAGCAGACAGAATACCGCCAGAGCAAAGACGCAATGATACCCTCGGTGTAGATGCATAGGATGACGCATGGGATCAGTCCTGACTTCTGAAATATTAAGATACGCCCGGTACGGCAAGAGCCGGGTGGCCACCGGAACGATTGGGAGGGGACAGGAGTTGCCTGATTTACTGCGCTTATGTATATTTTAACAAGAAGTGGGGTGTAATTGCAAGTATGTCAATCCGCTATCGCTGCCTTCTTATTGTCGTGTCAACACTTACCCTCGCCGCGGTACCGGCGTGTTTCACTGCTCTGAAGCACCCCCGCCTCGCGAGCCTCAACTACGCGCGCCCCGAAAAGGGCCCCTGTTCCAACTGCCATTCGAATGAACAGATATGGTCGTTTAACCACTCGGCACTGAAGCCGACTTACGATTCTTATTCCCGCCCGTGGTTGCTGTATTACGACACGGCCTGGTGGTACGCCAAGCGCTG
>CBDVDJ010000226.1:0-5356 GCA_965372695.1 uncultured bacterium | reverse complement strand
CCGCGGCCAGGCCGCGCAGCATATCCATCATGCTCCCCAGCCGCTTTGAATCCGCTTTGACGAACGGGTCGTCGAGGACGAGGAACCCCTTTTCATCGGCGAGAAGGCGCGAAGCGATCGAAATCCGGATCGAGAGGTAGAGCTGGTCGTAAGCTCCGCCGGAAAGCGCATCAGCCCGCACGCGCGTGCCGTCGGCGGTGGTGAGGTAAACGTGATTGTTCCCGGCGTCGTAATCGACGGAAACGTAACGGCCGCCCGTAATCGCCGACATGTACCCCGTCACCGGCGAGCCGGGACCGAAGAGGTCGCTCACTCTGGCGCGCTCTTCGTCCTCGATCTTTTCACAGAGACGGATCGCGTCCTGGGCGACCCGCTGGTTACGCTCTATGCGATCGCAGAATTCCCCGATCATCGCGCCTATGTGGTCGAGTTCCTGGGTCGTCCGGCACGGAGGCGACGCGTCCAGTATTCCCGCTTCCTTCGCTTTGACCTCCACGCTGTGGAGCTTGCGAGTGCCGTACTGCAACGCGTCGCGGATCTGGCGTTTGCGTTCCTCCAGCTTTTCTATCTCGCCGTTGATCCGCTTGAACGCCCCGGCGTCGAAGTCGACTTGTTCGCGATCCGCCGCCGACTGCTTGTGGGCCTCGATCCGGTTTCCCCAATCGGCAACCGCTGCGTCGCCCTCCAACTCGCCGGGCAGCATGTCGGAAAGCAGCGTTCGCCTGGCGCCGGCCGTCGCTTCGGCCCGGGTACGTTTTTCCAGAGCCGCCTGACATTCGGCCAGTGACTCCATCCGCGTGGCGGCCCGGAGCGCGGCCAGTTCCCCGTCCAGCTCCGCGATCTGCTCGGTCCTGGCGGAGACCCGCCCCTCGATGCGTTCTTTTTCCTTGATGAGGTTGTCGAACTCGAACCTGCGTGCATGTGCGTCTTCCTGCCGCCTGAGGACGTCGCGTTCGATATCACCGATCGTGCTCATTACCTCGTCGACCGACTCGATCTTGATACCACAGTGCTTGATGTCCTCCAGCAGGCGTTCCTTTTTTGATCGCAACCGGCCCTCCGCCTGCCCGAGTTTCAGTTGTTTGTAACCCGTGAACAGCCACACGAACAATGCGGCGGCCGCCACACCTGCGATAACCCACGAGTCGTGGACGATATAGCCCACCAGAGCCAGCGCCGTGATGCCCGCGGCGGCATACAGGCTCTTGCGGTACGTCCCGGACTGGGGTTCCGCGCGGCTGAATTCCGCCCGTTCGTATTGGTAGTCGTCGATCCGGGGGCGTAGCTCGGCATTGATCCGGTTGAGCCGTTCCGCGGCTTCGGCAGCCCTCGCCTCGAGTTCGCCGGCGGCCCGGCGCGCGTTGCGAATGGCGCGTTCGACCTTTTCGGCTTCCTTCTTCTCGTCCTTCACGTCCGCTGCAAGTGTTTCGCTGCGCGTCGCCGCCCGCTGCCACTGCTTGAGTTGCTCCGAATCGATCTCGCCGAGGGACTCGAGCTGCTTTGTGAGCCGAAGGAGGTCGTCCAGCGCGCGGCCCGCCTTCGTGAATCGCTCCGCTTCCTTCGCGCTCTGCTGCAGGTCCGCGTCGCGCGCGAGGACCGTCAGACGGTCGCGCACCCGGATCATTTCGTATTCCAGTTCGTCGAACTTTTCCGCTAGGAGCGACTCTCTCAAGTCGCGAATTTCTTCGATGAGGGCGCGCGCCTCCCTGACCTTGTCGGCGATTTTGCCCTGGTCGGCGCTGTTGGCGAGACCGCTGTCCCCGGTGGCACTGCGAAGCCGCCCCCTCTTTTGAATCGACAGCACGAGGCGTTCTATCTCGGACGATCGCAGGCCGGTGAGCTTCTCCGTCACGCGGGAGTAATACTTGTCTTCGTCCTTCAACGAGAGGTCGCTGTCACGGACGACAAAAACATTTCGAAAATCATCGGGGACGGCGGCGAACGAGAAGACGTCTTTGATCGATTCCGTTGCCTCGAGCTTGTGGATCTCGCCCCTGGATTCCAGGACGACGAAACCTTCCGGTTTTTCTGTCACCCGGTTCATGTTGCGCTCGCCGGTGCCGAAGTGCCGCCGATTCGTTTTGCGCAGGTCCTTCTTGAACAACATGCGCACCAGCGCGTCGATCAGCAGCGTCTTGCCCTGCTCGTTGGGACCGTGGATCAACGTGAACGCACCCAGGTCGTCGTTTACAAACGGCGCCAGGGGACCGTACCGCGTCACGTGAAGCTGCTTAATCCACATGTAATGTCTCCGTCATGGAGTCGATAACCATCTCCCGGACCGCGTTCCTTTGATCGTCGGTCATTTCGACCTGGTTCAACTGCTCGTTGACGCGCAAGAACAGCTCGTGCTGGAGAATCTCTCCGACCTCGCGCCAGCGCCCCATGACCTCGGCCACCCTGGGGTCGGATTCGAATTCCCTTATCGACTCGTCGAGTTCCCTCTCGGTAATACCCATCGCCTGGACGTCGGCAAAGCCACTGACCGTCAGCCAGGCGGACGCGCCCGGGGGCAGGAGATCGAGACGGCGCCGGATTTCTTCGGCGGGCGCGACACGATCGAATGGTGTGAGACGCACTTCCACCGCTTCTGCATGCGCCGTTTCCAGCGGCACGGGACGCGGGGGCTCGCCGACGTCGATCACGACAGCGTGACGACGTCCCGTTTCCCTGCGCGTGATCGAAACGGGAGAACCCGAGTATACGAAATAGCCGCCGTCGAACTGACGGACGTCGCAATTCTTGTGGAAGTGTCCCGCGAGGACATAATCGAATCCCAGACCGGAAAAGGTAGACAACCGCACCGGCATGTAGTCGTGCCCGGCTTCTTCGCCGAACGCGTCGGGATCGGGAATCAGGTCGAGCAATTCTCCGTGATAGAGCAGGACGTTTGTCCATCCTTCTTCATCGCACAGGTGTTCACGCGCTGCGAGCAAGCGGTCAAGAACGGCGTCCGGCCCGATGTTCTCGAAAGGCATGCCGACGATCCGCACCATGCCGACGTCGACGACACGCTCTGTGCCGGCGAGGACGGTGACGTTTCGGCCGAAGAAATCTCCGGCGCGAAGTCCTTTTTCATCGTGGTTTCCCGGCAGAATGAATATCGGGAAAGGCCGCTTTTCGAACACTTCCCTCAACGGCGTCTTCAGCCGCTGCGCTTCGACGTGCTTGTCGAATGTGTCACCACTGAACACGAGCGCCCCGGCTTTGAGCTCTTCCGCCGTGTCGAGAAGAACACCGAGGGCGTCCCAGCGTTCGTCGTCTGTCGATTTCAGGTGAAGGTCGGCTGTGTGGACGATTCTCATGAAACGCATTATACCCCAACGGGCCGGCAGGGCGCAGCGACTTTCTAACGGCGCCGCGTCCTGGGTTTGAAGTAGTCCTCGAGAAACCGGATGAACTCGAGCCGCGTACGCGAAAGTGTCCGGTTCGTCCGGTGATAGAGAACGATGTCTCTCGTCATTACCAGCGCGGGCACATCGATGCGCACCAGCCGGCCGCGCCGCACTTCGGAACCGACGGCGATGTCCGGCAGAAAACCCAGCCCCATGCCGGCCATCACCATGTGTTTGATCGTGGCGGAATTGCTCGACTCGATCGAGTACTCCACCGAGATCTGCATGCGTTTGAACAAGGAGTCGATCATCGAACGCGTCTGCATTCCTTCTTCGTATCCGACGAACGGATACGCTTCGAGGTCGCGGGGCGACACCGACGGATTGCCGGCGAGCGGGTGATCGGGCGGCGCCACCAGGAAGAGTTTGTTGTGCGTGAGTTTCACGCCGGTCAGATCCGTATACCTGCGGTTCCACGGGATAATGGCCAAATCGACTTTGCCCGAGTAGAGGAGGTCGAGCACACGCTCGGACTCCTTGAAGTCGATCTTGATCTTGACGTCGGGAAACTCCGCTTTGAACGCCGTCAGGATTCGAGGCAGCACGTAGATTCCAATGCTGTTGACCGTTCCCACCGAGATCAGCCCCTTGAACTGCCGCTCGGTCTCCAGCAACGACGACTGGAGCCGGTCGATCTCGGGAAATACCCGCTCGGCCACCTGATAGGCAGCCGCGCCCGCCTCGGTGAGGTCGACGCCCCCCTTGCGGCGGTCGAAAAGCCGTCCGCCCATATCCTGTTCAAATTGCTTGATTTGTATACTCAGCGACGACTGGGACACCAGCAGCTCGCGCGCGGCGGCCGTAAAGCTCCCGTGCCGCGCCACCTCGTAGAAGTAGTAGAAATGATTATAGTTAAGTGGAAGCATCTTATTCTCCCTTTTTCAGCCGTTCTTGAGCTCTGCTGCGGCGTCAGTGGTGTTCCGGAATTCTGCCGCGCCGTGTCTCTCGTTAGAGCGCTCTGCTGCGGTGCCAGTGGTGTTCAGGAACTCTGCCGCAGCGCCCACACCAGGCGCTCTGCTGCGGTGCTTCTATCGCTTTTATAATTAACGAGTTAACGTGGCTTTTCGTAACACCCCTGATGATCATGCACCGCTGCAGCAGTGCCATTGATAAAAGCTATACTTCAGATTGATATTTTATATTTTACATATAGCAATTCCGGGACTATGTTGTCAATGAAGTCGACGCCGTGGGAAGGATATGCGGCAACCGTTCGGAAAGACCTGTAAATGTGGTATCTGGCGTCGGCTTCCACTGAACTTCATAACAAAGTCTTCATACAGGAAGAGGAAGCGCGAACCCCTAGTCCGATTCGCAGAGTCCCCACCAGAGGAAGGCAACACGGAAAGTCTCGTACCGGATGTGTTGCCTTCCACTCATTTCAGCCCGAAATTCCCGTTTACACACCCCGCCGGCGGCCGTATCTTTAAATTACACGAGCCGGCACTCCCCACCCGATCCCCAACGACGTCAAACACCGAAACCATCCCCACGTCGCGCCATGAAGCAAATCCTCGTTCTATTGACTTTTCCGGCGATCCTCGGGTTGGCCGCGTTTCTCTTTCCCGCCGGCGACGTATCCGGTCAACAGCCGGACGGTATCCCGGAGATCTCGGGCATGGCCTGGATCCCGCCCGGCGAGTTCCTCATGGGCAGCACACTCGACGACCTGAAGGATATGGCGGAGCAGGACGAGTACCCCAAGCGCCGGTTATGGCTGGACGGGTATTACATCGATATTCACGAAGTAACGAACGTCCAATACAAGGTGTTCCTCGACTCGATGCACATCGAACCGCCGTACCTTTGGTCCGAAGACAACAACTACCCGATCGGTCAGGACGGCTATCCGGTGGTGGACGTGAGGTGGGATGATGCGGCGCTCTACGCGGAATTCATGGGCAAGCGTCTGCCGACCGAGGCGGAGTGGGAAAAGGCGGCCCGCGGGACGGACGGGCGCA
>CBDVDJ010000225.1:0-5364 GCA_965372695.1 uncultured bacterium | reverse complement strand
CCGGTACCTTTCGTGGGGTGCGGCGGGGATCTTTTCGACGGAGACCCGCGACCAGTCGGGGTTGTTCGACCTCGCCGTCCGGCCTCTGGGCAGCGAGTTGCTTTCGGTCTGGGGAGACCTCGAGCTGCCGCACGGCGTTTCGCTCAAGAACGCGCCGTGGAGTCTCGGCGCCATGGTCGAGTGGCCGGCCGGGCTGCGGCTGATCGGCCGCTACTTCGAGAATGAATCGTGGAGCTTCGGCATCGCCTACGCTTTCGGCGGCGCGATGAACACGGGGCACGCGGGCTTGAGTGCCAGCCCTCGTTTCGATACCGACAACGAAATGGCGTATACCAACTGGGGGTTCAGGCTGGGGTATCCCGAACGCGGGTTTATCGGCGAGTACTTCCAGAAAGACCGGCACTACCTGGCCATGAACCTCAAGGGTTCCGTGGTACACACGCGCTACAAGTATTTCGACAGGGGCCACCGGCTGCTCAGCATCCTCAAATCACTCGAAGACGCCAAAAACGACCCCCGGGTCAAGGGTGTCGTGATCAACCTCTCCGGCATCGCGATATCGAAGGGCAACGCGTGGGAACTCCGTGAGAAACTAATGGAGTTGCAGGCCATCGACAAACACGTGGTCATTTACTTCGATGAAGCCGGTATGACCGAATACCACCTGGCCAGCGTCGCGGACCGGGTCGTGATGGATCCGGAGGGCATGCTCGTGCTGCCGGGTTACGTGCTCGGACGGACTTACCTGGCCGGGACGCTGGAGAAACTCGGCCTCGGATTCGACGAGTGGCGCTTTCTCGAGTACAAGTCGGCGGCGGAGACGTTTTCGCGCAGGTCGATGTCAGACGCCGATCGCGAACAGCGACAGGCGCTGGTGGACGGCTACTACACGACGATGCAGGCGGACGTCTGCGCCGCGCGCAACGTCGAACCCGGGACGTTCGACGGCTGGATAGACGACGAGACGCTTATCCTCCCGGAAGCGGCAAAGTCCAATGGCCTGATTGACGACATCGCGCGCTGGGACGACATCCAGGACGTTATCACCGAGCTCGAGGGAACCCCCAAGGGATTCGTCGGCGCCGGCTCCCTGGCGGGGCGGTTCTACAAATCACAGCGCTGGGGAGAACCACCGCGGATCGCCGTGGTCTACGCGATCGGCGCTTGCGCGATGGACTCGGGCATCCGGGCCCGGCAGCTGGAGAAGATGATGCTCGCGCTGGCCCGGAATACGAGCGTCAAGGCCGTCGTCCTGCGGGTCAACTCGCCGGGCGGATCGGCGCTGGCGAGCGACCTGGTCGCCGAAGCGGTGAAGAAGTGCGCCAAAAAGAAGCCCGTCATCATTACCCAGGGTGACGTGGCCGCGTCGGGGGGGTACTGGATTTCGATGTACGGCGACGAGATCCTCGCGCAACCGACCACCATTACCGGTTCGATCGGTGTCATCGGCGGGTGGATCTGGAACGATGGCCTGGCGGATAAGCTCGGTCTCGACGCCGACTACGTCGCGAGGGGCAAGCACGCCGACCTGTTCTTCGGGCCGGGAATACCTTTTACGGGCGTGCGAATCCCGCACCGTCCCATGACGGACTACGAGCGCGAATCGGTGATCGAAAGCATCAAAACAATGTACGTCGGCTTTGTCGACAAGGTGGCCGAGGGCCGCGAGATGGACAGGGCCGCGGTGGAGAAGGTCGCACAGGGCCGTGTGTGGACGGGCGACGCCGGGCTGGAGAACGGCCTCATCGACGAGATCGGCGGGCTCGACCGCGCGATCGAGATCGCCCGGGAAAGGGCCGGGATCGACCCGGACGAAGAAGTCAGGATCCTCGACTTCAGTACCAGGGGCTGGTTCAACACCGGCGCGCTCTCGCCCAGCCCGATCGGATTCGTTTTCAAGGTGCCGTCGTTCTGGCCGTGGGGTGGCCCCGGTGCCGAAAGCAACGTCGACGAAATGACGGCGCTGTCAGAGGAGTTTTTTGACGACTACGCGCTGGTCTACCTGCGCGAGATCATCAAGCACAACGGGAGGGCGCTGTGTCTGATACCCCCCGACTTCCTGCCGAATGAAGCGCGTTCCGTGGCCGGGGGGACGGAGTGGCCGCAGCTGCGGTGAGACCTGCTTCGAACGGGGCGTCTTCGACGGTTGCAGAGGCGCCGCATCCGGGCTATAATATTAGTGCTGCGAAAGCAGGATGAAGTCCATGCAGGTGGGCCCGCACAGCCCACTGTTTGCGAATGAACCCGCGAGAACTCTATCGCGGGTTTTTTCATTGTGCCGTCAAAGAAAAGAGAAAGATCCGGCGGGAATGTGAGGGGCGTCGTGGGCTCGAAACGCCGCTCTGGTTGTTTGAGGAACGAGGCGGGTTCCCGCCGGATCATTGAGGTCGATGGCCGGTGTTTCGCGGCGAGTTTCCGCTTGTCGGTTGCGCGCCATGGAAAGTTGCGCGCGCCGGCGTCACTGGTTGGGGTGCCCGCACAGCCTCATCGAGACATGAAACCAGATCTTCCGGCGCGCACTCTCTGGTATCCCCACCCTTCGGGATACACGTGTGAGAGACACAGGGCCCGCAGTGCACGGCCGTGCCCTCTGCCCCACCACGGTTTGTTTATAATTGGGGCCGGCCTGAATGAGTTGCCTGCGGGCTCTATAGAGACAAGCGCGCTACCTCCTTCCGGGTCGATTTTCCAGGGACTCACCAGATTTTTATATCATTAGAACCATCCGGCGCGATAGCCGTCTTGATACCGTTTCAGAATTCCCTACGGCGGATGTGTGTGGTGTGGGGTGGATGCAAACCCTGGGTAGGGCGAGCGGATTATGCCTCAATCGCTTCTCTACTATATAAACTAGTTAGTAAACACCAAATGTCAAGCCCCCAAAGCTGATTTTCATCGAATTTTTTAGTGAGTGTTTTCACAATGATCGGTGGTACAATGTCCCGGAAATTTTTTGCCATCGGCGGGTTCGTGCGAGGTATCAATGCTCAACTGGATATTCAGACGAGGCAAGGCCAGAGACGCCTTCGACATCTCGGAGATTCAACGCAATTTCGAGAGCTTTTTGCGGTTGCTCGAGTGCAACAACGAGGCCCTCAAGTTGATCAATGAATTGAAGGAAAAGTCGAGCGGGGAGTTTCTGTTCGACATGGAGTTCATCCGGTCCACGCTCGACAAGCTCGACGAGAACGTTGGCCAGATCGTGGATTCGCTGAACGAAATCGGTGAAAACCGGTACAAAGATCTCGACGACGCCTTTGACCGCATTCGCAGCCACGTCCACTCGACACTGCCCGGAGACGACGAAATCCAGCCCGACGCCGGGGTCATTCCCTTTGAGAAGCTGGACATCGGCTACATGGGGCAGGTAGGGAGCAAGAGCGCGAACCTGGGGGAGATGCGGAACCGGATCGGACTGCCCGTGCCGGACGGGTTTTCCGTGACGGCAAACGGTTGGAGGTCGTTCATGGCCCACAATCGTCTAAATGAAAAGATTCAGTCCAGGCTGGATGCGTTGGACCCAAACGACCTCGGCTTGCTGACCGAAACGAGCGCTGCCATAGATGAATTGATCCGGGGAAGCGAAATACCACCCGAACTGCAGACAAAAGTCGAGGAGGCGGTTCAGCTCGTTTCCCGCGGTGAAGCGAGGTATTTCTCGGTGAGGAGCAGCGCACTGGGCGAAGACACGCAGTTTAGTTTTGCGGGCCAGTACGCGTCGTACCTCAACGTCCGACCCGATCAGATCCTCGACAGCTATCGCAAGGTCGTGGCGAGCCAGTTCACGCCGGGCGCGATGTACTACTACCTGTGCCAGGGGTTGCAAGAGCACGAAGTCGCCATGAGTGTGGCGGCCATGCGGATGATCGACGCGGGGGCCGCGGGGGTTATTTACACGTCGAATCCCGTCGACCCGGGTGAGCCGGTCCTGATCATCAACTCGGTGTGGGGACTGGGCAAGTATATCGTCGACGGGACCATGACTCCTGATTCGTTCAGGGTGAGCAAAGAGACTCTGGACGTCATCGATTCAGACGTGGTGGAGAAGACGATACAACTGGTGACCGGCAGGGGAGGTGGCGTCGAAGAAAAGGAAGTGCCGCAGGACGACCGGCTTGCTCCGTCATTGACGAACGGGCAGATCCAGGAACTGGCCGAGTGCGCGATCAAGATCGAGAAGCACTACGGCGAGCCTCAGGATATCGAATGGGTCGTCGAACGGGGGACCGGAGACATATACCTCCTGCAGTCGCGACCGCTGCGCGTTTATCAACACGCCGACCCGGACGACGATCTGGATCTTTCCCGGTTTCGCTTGCTTGCCGCCGGCGGTGTGACGGCGGCGAGCGGCGCCGGTGGCGGTGTGGTGTACCACATGCGCGGCGAGGACGATCTTCCGAACTGCCCCGACGGCGCCGTCATCGTCTCGCATTCCCCGTTTCCCGCATTGACGACGGTGATGAGCCGGGTCAACGCGATCGTGACCGAAGTCGGGGCGATCACCGGCCATATGGCGACGGTCGCCCGCGAGTTCCGGATTCCCGCGGTGATGGGGTTGTCCAACTCGCTCGACCTGTTGCCGAGCGGAGTCTCCGTTACGGTGGATGCCGACGAAACTAAAGTCTACGAAGGGGTCATTGACGAGTTGATCTCTGAACGGGCTCCTGTTTCGAATATCTTCGAGGACACGGCGTTGTTCGTAACCCTCGAGCGCATGCTCCACAATATTGTCCCGCTAAATCTCGTTTCGCCGCGGTCACCCGAATTCACGCCGGACAACTGTCACACTTACCACGACATTACCCGTTTCGCGCATCAGAGGTCGCTGGACGAGATATTCAAGGTGGCGGAGGCCAGCAAGAAGGGGGCTAAGTCCGCGCCGATACTGAAGACGGACATACCGCTCAGGATCAACATTCTCAGCGTGGACGCGGACAACGAGTACCTGAATCGAAGAAAGTGGATCGACGAGAGCGAGATCCCCTCGCTGCCCATGAGAGCTTTCTGGAGCGGGGTCAAATCTGCGGGATGGCCCCGCCAGCCGCCCGTCAAGTTGAAGGGATTTGCGTCCGTTCACGCCACCAGCGCGGTCGGTGACGACGGTTCGAGGCCGTCGTTTTCGGAGAACAGCTTTGCATTGCTCTCCAGGGAATACATGAATTTCAGTATCCGCATGGGGTTCCATTTTTCGACGATCGAGACGATGTGCACCGACATTCCCAAGAAGAACTACATTCGCATGAAATTCCAGGCGGGGGGGGCTTCCATCGACCGTCGCAAGCGGCGCGTGAGGCTTATCATCGGGATCCTCAAGGATATGGGCTTCGAGAACCAGAGCAAAGGCGATTTCCTCGACGCGCGAGT
>CBDVDJ010000224.1:0-5367 GCA_965372695.1 uncultured bacterium | reverse complement strand
TTGGCGCCGAACTCATCCGCCGCCGACCGGGCCCTTTCGGCAATCCGGTCGTGACACGCGACCATATCCACGCCGTCGAGTCCGCACAGCACCCGCACGTGGTGCCGCCCCAGCCGGCCAACTCCGATGACTCCGATTTTCAATCCCATGGCGCTATTTCTGAATACCTCGCTCGCAGTTTTTCAAAAACTCCAGCATCTCCTCGACGTCCGGCCCCGAAAATTCGTCGCTCTCGAGTTTCTCTATCACCTGCGAAGTGTTCAGTCCGTTCCGGTACAAAAGCTTGTACATATTTTTTATGTCGGCTCGCCGTTCGTCGGAATAACCCCTTCTGGCCAAGCCAACGGTGTTGACACCGTACACCACGGGAGGGTTGCCCGCGATTTTCAGATAAGGGGGAATATCCATCGCCACGCGGCTGCCCCCACCAATGAACGCGTGCTTTCCAATCCGGACGAACTGGTGGACGGGCGTCATGCCGCCGATGATCGCGTGATCGTCGATGTGGACGTAGCCCGCCAGATTTACCGCGTTGGCGAGAATAACGTGATCACCGATAACGCAATTGTGGGCGATATGGGCGTACGTCATCAAAAGACAATGGGAGCCCACAACCGTGGCGTCTCCTTCATCCGTCGCCGTATTGAGCGTACAAAATTCGCGAATTACGTTGTGGTCGCCGATCACGAGTTTCGTGCGGCCGCCTTCATACTTGAGATCCTGTGGTTCGGTGCCGACACTGGCGCCGTGAAAAATCCGGTTATTGCTGCCGATCGTGGTCACGCCTTCGATGAGGCAGTTCGACCCGACGACGCACCCGTCCCCCAGCGTCACGTCGGGGCCAATCACGCTATAGGGCCCGATCTTCACACCCGCACCTATGCGGGCCCACGGATGAACAACTGCGGTCGGATGGATGTCGGTCTTTTTCAAATTTACGCTTTCCAAGATGAAACCTCTCTGGTTGCGGTACAGGTCAACGCTCGACGATCACGGACGACAACTCCGCCTCCGCCGTCAACTTCCCATCCACATAGGCGTAACCCTGCATCTTGCAGATTCCCCGCCGCAGCTTTTTCAGCTCCAGCTCGAAACGCAACTGGTCACCCGGAACCACGGGCCGTCGGAATCTTGCCTTGTCGACGCGGGTAAAGTAGACGAGATACTTCCTGGGGTCGTCAACGCTATTCAGGAGCAGCACACCACCCACCTGGGCCATGGCCTCGATAATAAGCACCGCCGGCATGATCGGATGACCCGGAAAGTGGCCGACGAAAAAGGGCTCATTGATCGTCACGTTCTTGATCCCGACGACTCTCTTTTTGTCCTCCAGCTCAATAATCCGGTCTACCAGCAGGAAGGGATAGCGGTGCGGCATAATTTCCTGGATCAGATTGATGTCCCAGGTACCCGTCGACGTCGCCACCGCCATTCTCTTTTTGCTCTCCCAGACGTCTCTCATCTTCCGCACAAAAGCGATATTGGCCGCGTGTCCCGATTTGATCGCATGAATGTGCCCCTTGATCGGCACGCCGAGCAGAGAAAGGTCACCGAGCAGGTCGAAGATTTTGTGACGAACACATTCGTCGGGAAACCGCAGGGGCTCGTCATTCATCAATTCGTTTTCCTTGAACACGATCGCGTTGTCGAGAGACCCGCCCTTGATGAGCCCCATTTCGCGCAGCTTTTCGACGTCTTCCGCCAGGACAAACGTACGGGCCGGCGCTATTTCCTTTTCGAAGAACTCGGGGGTGATCTCGTAGGTAGCGTACTGCGTGCCGATGAGCTGGTTGTCGTACTGGATCGTGAAGCTGACTCGAAAACTATCCGCCGGCACCGCCTGAATTTCGACGTCTCCATCCTTGTAGGTAATCGCCCGGTCGACGACAAAGATCTCCACCGGCGCCCCCTGGTTCACGATTCCCTTGTCGAGGAACGCCCTCACGTAGGAAGCGTAATTGCCATCTTCGGGTTCGGGGGGTTCGTTGCCGGAAATCTCGATCGTCAGGTTGTCGATCTGCATGCCGTAACAGGTGGCCAGGATGTGTTCCACCGTGTAGATGCTCGAATCACCGTGACCGATGGTCGTGTTGCGGTGCGCCGGCGCGTCGGGCGGGATGCTCGTCACCACCGCCGGTATCTCGACCGGTTCCGGCCCATCCACCCTGACAAATTTAATGCCGCTGTCAGGCGGCGCCGGTTTGCATTTCAGGTGGATTTTGTTGCCGGTGTGGAGCCCCACGCCCTCCAGTTCGAGTTCCCGGCTAATCGTCCTCTGCTGTCGAATCAAGCGATTTCCCCTCCTCGAGTTCGCGAATCCTTCGCTCCATTTCCTTCACCCGCTCAAAAAGATCCGGCAGCCGGTTATTGTAGGCCCACAGACGTCGCGCTTTCTTGTGCTCGCGCGCCGGATACCCGGACACGGCCGTATCAGGAGGCACCGACTTGGTCACGCCTCCCTGCGCGCCTACCATTGCCCCGTCTCCGATTGTGATGTGCCCCACGAGGCCGGCCTGGCCGGCCAGCACGACGTTCTTGCCCAGCTCCGTACTCCCCGCGATGCCAACCTGGGCCGCGAGAATACTGTTCTCACCGATCACCACGTTGTGGGCAATCTGGACGAGGTTGTCGATCTTCGACCCGCGTTTGACGCGCGTTTCTCCCGTCGTCGCGCGGTCGATGGTACTGTTCGCCCCGATCTCGACGTCGTCCTCGATAATGACCCTGCCGATCTGCGGGACCTTGTGGTGGGTCTGACCATCCTTGGCAAACCCGAAGCCGTCGGCGCCGATGACGGCGCCCGGTTGCAGGATTACCCGGTCGCCTATCCGGCTCCCCTCGCGAATCGTCACGTTGGGGTAGATCTGGCACTCGCGCCCTATCTGGACGTCTTCCCCGATGAACGTTCCCGCCATTATCGTCGTGTCGTCACCGACCCGGCAGTCCCCGCGAATCTGGCAGAACGGCCCCACGGCGACGTTTTCGCCCAGCTGCGTGCTGTCTTCGATAACGGCCGACTCGTGGACCTCGCGCGGATATCCAGGGGTGAGTTCCTCGGCGAAGAGGTTCAGGACCTTCAGATAGGCCAGGTAGGGGTTGTCGATGCGAATGAGGGGCCGGTTGCACTCGAGTCCGGACGTACCGATGACGGCCGAAGCGAGGGTCGATTCCAGAAACTCCTCGTACTTCGGATTCGCCACGAATGTGATATCGCCTGCTTTCGCCTCACGTATACCCGCGACGCCATTGATCTCGACGTTGGCGTCCCCCGCAACTTCCCCTCCCACGATTTCGGCGAGTTCCCCTAGTTTGAATCGGAGAGAGCTCACTTGTTTGTCTCCTGCTGACTGGCCACTGTATCTGACCGGGTTATTGCATCTGGTTGAGCTTTGTGAGAACGACGTCGGTCAGGTCGAGTGTCTTGTCCGCATAGACGACATTCGCGTTGGCCACGTCAAAAATGATCGCGTACCCCTGCTCCTTGCCGAGGTCTTCGAGGATCCGGTTGATCTTCTCGACGATCGGCTGCGTCAGTTCTTTGTTTCGTCTCGCGGCCAGACCGTCGTCGCCGAAAGTCTCCTGCATGAACTGCTCGTACTCGGCCATCTTCCGGTCGAGCTCGAGCTTTTTCTCGGCTTTTTTCTCTTCGGACAACATGAGGCTCTGGGCCTGGAGCTCATCGCGCATCTTGACGATGTCCTGCTCCATCCGCTGCTTCTGGGCGGTCCACTGGTCAACCTCCTGGCGGTAGAGCCGCTCGGCGTCCTGTGTCTCGCGGTAGTCTGCAAAAATCTTAATTGAGTCAATGTAGCCGATTTTGACATCCTGGGCAAGTAAAGAAATGGCAGACGCCGGGATAAGGACCGCGGCGATTAATATCGCCATAATCATCTTGTTCTTCATAGCCTTACACTCCCTTGTTCGAGTATCGCTTGATGCCGGCAATCAGAAGGTGCCGCCGAATGTGATATGGGGTTCCCAGGCCGGACCTCCGACCCGGTCTATTCCGTAACCATAGTCCAGGCCGACAGTTCCGAGCATTGGAAGCTCGATGCGAATCCCCATTCCTACGCCCTTGCGGAGGTCAAACAGTGTCGCCTGCTGGAAACTGTTCCAGGTGTTCCCACCCTCGGCGAAAAACAGACCGTAAACGGTCGGATCGGATATGGGAAACGTCACCTGGAGCGTGGAAATCTGCATGAAGCGCCCGCCGACGAACTGCCGGTTGCCCCTCGGCACGACCTCGAAGAAGTCGTACCCGCGCAACCCCCAGCGCCGGTTGCCGCCAAGACGGTACTTTTCGTAGTCGGGCACCTGGATCGGAGACTGGTACCCGTCCATGATGCCGAACTGGTTGCTGATCTCCAGTACGAACCTCCAGAACAACGGTTCGTACCACGCAAAATCAACCTCGTATTTCTGAAAGTTGATACTCCCGCCCAGCACCCCTCCGGTCCAGCGCGCGTTGAGGATCGTCTTGGTGCCCGTCGTCGGGTGGAAAGGGTTGTCCGTCGAGTTGCGCATCAGCGTGATCCCGATCGCGCTTGTGGTCTGGGGCCAGGGCATGAGCAGAAGCGTACCGAAATAGTCGGGCGAAAAATCTGAAAGGTCGACCCGCTCGAGCGTGTATCGTGTGAAAATCGTGGTGTAGTCGAACCACGGAAACGGACGGCCCACGCGCAGACCAACGCCGGTCCGCCGGTCGCTGAAAAACTGCTGGCGCACGGCGTTCTGCTGGCGGTTGTAGACGTTGACGCTGACCTCCGTCGGTGTCCCCATGAACCATGGCTCGGTCAGCGAGACGTTGATGTTCTGGCGAAAGCGGGAGAACTCCCAGTCAAACCCGATCCGCATCCCGCGCCCCAGGAAGTTGGGCTCCTGGACTCCGATAAAACCGCTCACCCGGTTGAGCTGGGAGAAACCCGCACCCAGACGGAACTGCCCGGCAGGTTTTTCTTCGACCCGTAACGTGATGTCGATGTCGCCGTTCTCGTTCGGCCGCCCCGGTATGACCTGCGGCGGTCCGGCGAAGAAACCGAGGTTGAACACCTCTCGAAGCGACCGGATCAGCCGCGCCCGGAGAAACACGTCGCCCGGGCTGATGACCAGTTGTCGCCGGATTACTTCTTCGTAAGTTTTGGAATTGCCCGTGATGTTGATCTCACGGATGTGGGCCGGCTGTCCCTCGGTAATATCAAACTTGAGGTCGATGACATCCTTGTTGATCGTCTTCAACGGGCTCACGGTGGCGTAGATGTACCCCTTGTCGGCATAGAGCGACGAGATGTTGCCCTGGATCATCGCGAATTCGGTGTCGTCGAACACGTCACCGTCCCCCATGGTGACCATGCCCTGGATCATCGCTCC
>CBDVDJ010000223.1:0-5373 GCA_965372695.1 uncultured bacterium | reverse complement strand
AGAGGATCCGGTCGCCGCCCGTCGCCCTCACTTCGTAGTACACGACGCAGATGAGCGGGGCCTCGGGATCCTCATTGAGAAACATCTCGAACTGAACGACAGGCTGGGCGTCGAGCACGTTGAGGCCGACCATCTCGGCGTCGGCCCGTTTCATGTGGTCCCGTTTGTCGAACTCGTCCCTGCGGACGACCCGTTGTCCCCTGGTGAACGGAAGGAAGTATACCTCGGGCGTGCCGAATCCGATCCCGGACGCGAGAAAATCAGGCACGACGACGCGGGTCACGCGTTGATACTGGATCTGTGTGTTTTTAACTCCCAGGATCGCCTCGATCGTATACTCGCCCGGCGCGAGGGCAATCGTCTTCGACGGCCGCGCCCTCTGTTCGCGGCTGTGGGTGTCCTCGTAGTACTCGGCCACCGCGTCGCCGTGGAACACGGCCGTCCGTACCACGTTCTTGCTCTTGACGTCGGTGATCGTCACCGAGATGTTATATCGGGCCGTGAACCGGCCGTCTTCCTTGAGGAACACGAGGCTCGAATAAGGAATCACGGCGGAGACCTTGACCGACGGCCGCTTGCCGTGGGCCATGAAGGCACTGGCATGAAGTACGAATCCACGGGCTTGCGCGTGGCCGGCCGTCATCAAACCGACGGCGGCCGCGAGAACGAGGACCCGTGTAAGACGTGTTCCGTGCGATCGACGATGCAACGCGTTTGCCTCCGCTGTGTTACAGGGGTGGGATCGGCTCCCGACAGGGGCTATATCACAATTTATAGCAACGGGTTGTTGTGCGGCAAGCCCAATTCACCGGCCCCGCGGCCCGGCGGGGCCCCGTCATTCGTAACGAAGCGCCTCCACGGGGTCCATCCCCGCCGCTCGCCGGGCCGGATAGAGCCCGAAAACCAGACCGACGATCGCCGAAAACAAAAGCGCCGTCACCGTCCAGAACACCGAGAAGTAGAACGGGAAATGAATGAGGGACGAAACCAGGTACGCGAGCAGCGTGCCGACGATGGTCCCGACGGCTCCCCCGATTCCCGTCAAGGTGCTCGACTCGACGAGAAACTGCTGGAGAATATCCCGCCGGCCGGCGCCCAGCGCGCGCCGCACGCCGATCTCGCGCGTCCGCTCGGCCACCGAGATGAGCATGATGTTCATCACGCCGATGCCGCCGACGAGGAGGCCGATCGACGCGATCACAGTGAGGACGAGGCCGACCGGCGTGGTGAACTTGCGCACCAGTTCGAGAAACGACTCCGACGTCATGACGACGAAATTGTTTTCCTCTCCCGGCGCCACGCGGCGCCGCACGCGCAGCACGTTGGTGATCTCCTCCATCCCGTCTTCCAGGGTGTACCCGTCTCTCATCGTCGCCGATATCGACTCGAAATCATTCCTGGTCTGGAAATCCTTGAGGTACGTCGTGTGGGGGATGAGCATGAAGTTGTCCGACATGGCGCCGGCAAAGTGCTGCCGGACGTCGAACGTGCCCACGACCTTGTACCGCCTCCCGCCTACCCGGACCATCTTCCCGATCGGATTCTCGTCGCCGAAGAGGTCGCGGGACGGCCCGTAGCCCAGGAGTGCGACACGGGCACGGTTCTCCTCTTCCGCCCGTATAAAAAACCTCCCCTTTCCGATCGGCAGCGAGTAAATCGAGGGAAACGTGTGCGAGGCGCCGAGGAGCTGCGTAGGAGGCGTTTTTTTCGACCCGTAGTGAATCTCGTAGTTGCGCTGGGGCTGGACGGCATAGCACACATCGTCGAGCGCCGGGCACATTTCTTCGAGAGCGTCGGCGTCGCCGGCCGTGAGCGGCTTGCGCCGCATCATCTCCTCCTCGTTGTCCCCCGTCACGATCAGGTCGAAGCGCTGGACGTAGACGTAGGGGCGGCGCGCCGACACCAGGTCCGTTTCGATCTTTCGGCTGAGACCGGACAGCACCGTCACCATCATAAGGATCGTCGTGATCCCGATGGCCACCCCGAGGATGAGCAAACCGGACCGCATCCGGTGCAGCCGGATCACGTTGGTCGCCTGCCGGAAATTCTCCCGCCAGAGGTTGTGGCGCGATTCTGCTTCGAATCCCGGGGTCTCTCGCTGCGTCATGATCTGATCACTCGTTTCTCAAAGCTTCCACCGGGTCGAGCCTTGCCGCTTTCATCGCCGGGTACGTCCCGAACACGAGCCCCAGTACGACGGTAACGAAAAACGCGACTACCACAATAGCGACGTTGACGGTATAGGGAATGACGGTGAGGCCGGAGATCACCGCGGCGATGATAAACCCCACCGCCATGCCCGCGAATCCGCCTATGACGCTCAGCGTGGCCGACTCGACGAGGAACTGCCACACGATCGCTATGCGGCGGGCGCCCAGCGCCTTGCGGACCCCCACCTCCCGCGTTCTTTCGGTAACGGAGACGAGCATCGTGTTCATCAGAACGATGCCGCCGACAACCATCGCGATACTGACGAGCGCCACCAGCGCGACCATGATTCCCCCGCTGATCGACTTCCACACGTCTATCAGCTGGTCGCTCGTCGATATAAAAAAATCGTCCTCTTCGCGCGGCCGCAAACGGTGGCGCGTCCGCATCGTAATCCTCGCCTCCTCGATCGCCGGAGCGAGCGTCCGGATGTCGGCCGCCTTGACGTTGATACGCAGCGACGAGGGCGGACCGAACAGCTTGCGGTGCGCGCCGAGCGGTACGATCACGTAGCGGTTCCTCGTCTGGCCGAGCAGCGTCCCGCGGTCGGCGGCCACCCCCACCACTTTGAAGTGCCGGTCGCCGATCTTGATCAGCTTGCCAAGCGGGTTGCGCGGCTTGATCAGGTTCGAATACACATCCCAGCCGATAACGGCGACCTGGGCGCTCTCCCGATCCTCGAGCGCCGTAAAATGGCGGCCCGCGGAAAGCTCGTAGCTGTCCACAAACGGATAGGCGTGGTCGCGCCCACGGACTTCGATATTCTTGATGACGCGGTTATTGACTCCCACCCGTGCCGACGTCGACGTGCGCCCGCTGACGTGGAGCGCTGATTCGACATTTCGCCGAAGGGCCGCGACGTCGTCGCGTGTGAGCCGGGGATTGTATTTGATCGCGTCGATGAACCCCTGGTAGTCGGTGATCGCGCTGAGAAAATTGACGCGCTGCACCGTGAATACGTTACTGCCCTCCGCCGCGACCTCCTGGCGGATGTATTCGTCGATGCCACCGAGGAGCGACACCACGGCGATAACAGACATGATCCCGACGATGTTGCCGAGAAGAGTCAGGAACGTGCGGAGTTTGTTGGTCAACAGGGCACGAAACGCGATCCGTATGCCTTCGATCAAGAGTCGCATAGTGGCCCGTCAGCGCTTCTTCGACCGTTTTTTCTTCAACTTGACGCGGTCTCCGTCCCGCAGCTCGCCGATCGCGCTGAACGGCCCGCTGACGACGGACTCCCCTTCCTCTAGGCCGGTCTTGACCTCGAAGTGCTTTTCTCCGGCGATCCCGACAACGACACGCCGGAAGCCGGCGATTCCGTCTGCGACGACGAATACCCCCTCGACGTCCCGGTCCCTGTCGTCATCGTCATCGTCATCTTCGACGTCAGATTCGCCGGTGTTGTCGGCGTCTTCTTCGCCGCGGGCTTCCCTGCGCTCCAGGGTTTTGCGGTCGCGGACGGTGAGACACTGGATGGGTATGGCGAGGACGTCTTCGGCCTCGGCGACGGTAACGTCGACAGACGCGGACAGGCCGGGCCTGATGTTGGGAATGGAGTCGAGGATGGTAATGACGACTTTGAAGTCGACCGATTCCTGGCCCAACCCCAGCTGGCCGCGAATCGCGCTGTTTCCCACTTCCCTCACCACCCCGGCGAACGAGGTATCGGGGAAGGCATCCAGCGTAACCAATGCGACCTGTCCTGGCTCGATGAATACGACTTCCGTCTCGTCGACACGGACTTCGGCTTCCATTTCCGAGAGGTCGGCGATAGTCAGCAGGATCGTGCCGGGGTTGTTCATCGTCCCCATAATGGCGCTCTCGCCCACTTCGACGTTGAGCGCCGTGATGATCCCCGACATTTCGGCCGTAATGTGCACCTCGTCGAGATCGTGCTCGGATTTGGCGAGCTGGGCCCGGGTCTGAATCAGCGCCTGGTTCGCCGACCTGACGCGGGCCTCGGCGATCTCGACGGCCACTTGCGCTTCGCGCAGGTCGTTGTCGGATACGAATTCTTTTTTGCTCAGTTCGAGCGATCGCTCGTAGTCGTATTGCGCCTTGGTGCAGGTCGCCTCCTCGACGGACAGAACTGCCTCCGCGCCGCCCACGGCTGCCCGGAGCCGGTCTACGGCGGTCTGGTAGGGAGTCGGGTCGATCTGGAGGAGGAAATCGCCGCGGTCGACATGGTCGCCCTCGACCACAGCGACGCGTGTGACTTTTCCAATCGCCGATGCGCTCACATTGACCCGCCGTCTCGGCTGGATATTCCCCGACGCGGTGATCACTTTGGTCACGCTGCGGCGGGCGACTCTGGTCGTGGAGACTTCTGTTTTACCACCGCGGTCGGACCGCATGTTCAGCACAATCAACGCGATCAGGACGACAGCGCCGGCGGCGATGAGAATGATTTTTTTCACGATCAGCTCCTGTATTTACTCCGGGTCGCCGGATGGCGTCTGTTGAGCGGCCGTGCCGGCCGCAGCGGGATGCGCGGTGTCGCTCTCGACCCTTCCGTCGCGCAGCCGGACCCGCCGGCGGGCGTGCGCGGCCACCGACTCGTCGTGGGTAACGACGATCAACGTGTTTCCCTGGCTGTTGAGCATCTCGAACACCGCCATGATCTCCTCGCCAGACTTCGAATCGAGGTTACCGGTAGGTTCGTCGGCGAGAATAAGCGACGGCTCGTTGACGAGGGCCCGGGCGATGGCGACGCGCTGCCGCTGCCCGCCCGAGAGTTCGTTGGGGCGGTGCGACGCCCGGTCCGACAGGCCCACGGTCTCGAGCGACTTCCACACGAGCTCCTTGCGGCGCTTGCCGTCGACCGCTCCGTAGATCAGGGGCAGTTCGACGTTCTCGAACGCGGACGCCCGGGGTAACAAATTGAAAGTCTGGAAGACGAATCCGATTTCCTTGTTGCGGATATAGGCGAGAGTGTCGTCGCTGAGACGGGTGACGTCCTCCCCGTTGAGTTCGTAGCTGCCGGACGTGGGGGTGTCGAGACAACCGATAATGTTCATAAAGGTGGTCTTGCCGGATCCGGACGGGCCCATGAGGGCGAGGTATTCGTTGCGGCGCACGTCGAGATCGGCGCCGGCGAGGGCGTGTACGGTGTGGGTACCCATCTGGTACAACCTGGTGATCTCGCGCATCCGGATCAACATG
>CBDVDJ010000222.1:0-5375 GCA_965372695.1 uncultured bacterium | reverse complement strand
GTGTTCTCCGTTTTTTGTTGGGGGGGTGTCTGTTTTGGGGCTGGCCCCGCACCCCGCCCCGCCCCCCCACGCCGGGAACGCCGGTCTATATGTCGCCGGAGCAGATACGGGGAGACGCTGTGGACGAACGCACGGACGTCTTCTCGCTGGGCGTGCTGCTGTATGAACTGCTGACGGGTTCGCTCCCGTTCAAGGGCGACTATCAAGAGGCGGTTCAGTTTTCGGTCCTCAAGTCACGCCCGGAACCGGTCTCGAAATATCGAAAGGACGTTCCGGCCGCTCTCCAGACGGTTCTGGGCAAGGCGTTGAGAAAAGACCCGGGCAAACGGTACCAGAGTGCCGCCGACATGGGCGAAGACCTGGAGCGCTGGATGTCCGGAAAGCGCAGGCGCATACCTGCCCGCCACCTGGTCAGGCTGGGGCTGCCGATCACGGTCCTGTTCGCCGTCCTGCTGGCGATATTGCTGGAACCGACGGCTCGCGATCTGGTGACACGATTGCTTCCGGGCGGCGGCACGCCGGATGAAAAGCACATTGTCGTGCTTCCGTTCGAGAACATCGGTGGCGACCCGGCCAATAAGGCGTTTTGTGACGGGCTGATGGAAACGATGACGAGCAAGATCACGCAGCTGGAGCAGTTCCACGGCTCGTTGTGGGTGGTTCCCTCGAGCGACGTGCGCAGTCTCGAGGTCACGAGCGCGGGCGAGGCCAGGCGGGAATTCGGGGTGAACCTGGTGTTTTCGGGGAGCGTGCAGCGGCTGGCCGACAGGTACCTGTTGACGTTGAACTTGATCGAGATCGGCGCGAAGGGGCCGCGGCAGCTGGAATCGGATGTGTTCGACGGCAGCCTGGCGGGTTTCGCGGATCTGCAGGATGAGGCGGTTCTGAGGATGGCGGCGATGTTGAACGTCGAACTGCAACCGCAGGCGCAGGAGGTGTTGTTCGCGGGTGGAACGGCGGTGGCGGCGTCGTACGACGTTTACGTCCAGGGGCGGGGCTATCTGCAACACTACGAAACGGAGGAAAACATCGATCGCGCCATCGTCCTGTTCGAACGGGCGATCGAAGACGACTCGCTGTTCGCGCTGGCGTACGCGGGCCTGGGGGAGGCGTGCTGGCGCAAGTACGGGGCTTCGGAGGACGAGCAGTGGGTCGATCGGGCCATCACGAGCTGCACGCGCGGATACGAACTGAACAGCAAGCTGGCACCGGTGCGCGTGACCCTGGGGATGATTTACCGGGGGACGGGCAGGTACGAGGATGCGGTGGCTGAATTCAAGGAGGCGCTGGCGCTGGATCCGGCCAGCGCACACGCGTATCGCGGCCTGGCAAAGGCGTACACGAACCTGCAGATGGTCGAGGAGGCGGAGGCCACGTACAAGAAGGCCATCAGCGTCAAGCCGGAGTACTGGGCGGGCTACGACGACCTGGGGCTCTTCTATTATATCAAGGGGCGGAACGACGAAGCGCTGGCGCAGTTCAGCCGGTCCCTGACGCTGGCGCCGGACAACAGCCGGGTGTACAACCACATGGGGGCGGTGTATTACGCGCAGGAGCGCTGGGATGACGCGCGGCGGATGTTCATACGTTCGATCGAGATCAATCCGACGCGCCCCGCTTATTCGAACCTGGGAGTGATCGAGTATATCGAGGGGAACTACGCCGAATCGGCGGCGATGGTCGAGAAGGCGCTGGACCTCAATGACAAGAGCCACATCACGTGGTTGAATCTGGCCAACGCCTGTTACTGGATGCCGGACAGGCGGGAGGAAGCGTACGAGATATACCGCCGGGTGGCCGACATGGCGGAGGCGAGGCGGCAGGTCAATCCCAACGACCCGTACCTGCTGACGAGCCTGGCCGGATATTACGCGAGACTGGGCGAACGCGAACGGGCGCTGTCGATGCTGGACCAGGCGTACGCACTTGCGCCGGATGATCTGTGGGTATTGTACGACCACGGACACGCGTTCGAACAATTGGGAGACCGCGACAAAGCGCTGGAGTGGATTGAAAGGGCGCTGGAGGCCGGCTACCAGAGAAAGGAAATGGAACGGGACCCGTTCCTGGCCGGCCTGCGCGATGACGAGCGCTTTCAGCGGTTGGAGCAGGGCGGCGGGGAATAGCTCCCGGCTGTCGATAGACAAACATTCAGGAGGCTTGTCATGGAAAATACTGTACCCGTCGAACACGTCGTTACCATTTCGCGGGAAGGCGAGACGTGGGTGATCGACAATAAAACGATCGAGGCGAAACGCAACGACACGATCGTCTGGAAATTCGCCGCTGAAACGTCTGTTATGGCGTATTTGCAGTTTCCGTTCGATCTGCTGGTCAAAACCCGGGGCAGCACCGACATCGTGGAGTACGAGACGGCGACCATGAAAGATCAGCTGGTCCTGCACGTCCTGGACAAAGACGAGGTCGTTGGCGGACGACCGTACTACTACTCGATCTTCATCCCGGAATGTGGCGAGAACCAGGAACCCGGGGGAAGTTACATAGAGGGCGAAAATCCCCCTCCGAAGATCCAGGTAGGCGGATAGCAGAACCTTCTATTCCATGAAATACCCGGAGACTCGCCACTTCCCATCCTTATCCGGGCAGTCTTTCGTGTTCTACCAGGCGAGGTCGCCGTGGTATAATCAGGACAACGTGATCCACAATCCGCCCTCATCCCAATGTTCACAGAGCTCGAGGGAAATGCGACTCCACCGCGCTGATCCATCGAAAGGGAGACGATGATCGGGCAGACCGTATCTCACTACAAAATCGTCGAAGAACTCGGCAGCGGTGGGATGGGTGTGGTCTACAAAGCCGAGGACACCAGGCTCAAACGAACGGTTGCCCTCAAGTTCCTGCCTCCGGACCTCACGCGAGACGAAGACGCCAGGATGCGCTTCATCCACGAAGCGCAGGCCGCTGCGGCGTTGAATCATCCGAACATCTGCACGATTCATGAGATCGACGAGAGTGAAGGACAAACCTTCATTGCGATGGAATGTGTGGAAGGGCAGAGCCTCAAGGCCAGGATCGAATCGGGGCCGGTGGAGCTCGACGATGCTGTGGGGATAGTCGCGCAGGCAGCCGAGGGTTTGCTGCAGGCACACAACAAGGGCATCGTTCACCGGGACATAAAGGCCGCCAACATCATGATAACGGGCGAGGGACAAGCCAAGATCATGGATTTCGGCCTGGCGAAATCGGCGGAGATGACCAAAGTGACGAAGACGGGGATGACGGTGGGGACACTTGCCTACATGTCTCCGGAACAGGCGCGGGGCGACGCAGTCGATCAACGGGGAGACATCTGGTCTCTGGGGGTTGTCTTATATGAGCTGCTGACGGGACAAGTGCCGTTCGAAGCGGATCACGACGTGGCGATGGTCTATTCGATCATCAACAAAGACATCGCGCCCCCGAGCAGCCACTCGGCGGGAGTGAATGGCGAGCTGGATTCGATCGTTGCCAAAATGCTGCAGAAGAATCCGAACGATCGCTACGCGAACGCCGAGGAACTTTTGTCGGACTTACGGAAGGTGCAAACGGGCGCCGCGGTAAAAGTGGCATTGCCGATGAGCCGAAGAACCCGGCGCGTGACGTGGGGACTATCTTCGGTGCTGGTCATCGCCGCGATTGTTTCGAGCGTGATCATTTTCAATCGTGGACCGAGCCCGGTGGTCGCAAGGACGCTGGCCGTGATTGATTTTGATATTATCGGCGGTGAGGATGCCCCGTATCTGGCGGAGGGTCTCGCCGAGGGTATCAGCGCCAAGCTATCGAAGCTCGGCAGCGTAAGGGTCGTCAGCAGCGATGATATTCGACGGCTGCGCAAAAGAGACCTGTCGGCGATGGAAGTGGCATCGCAAATGGGCGCGGAGCTTGCGCTCGGTGGATCACTCCTCAAAACGGGCGAGCAAATCCGCGTGACACCGCAACTGATCGACGCGGCCACGGGAGACGTGATCTGGTCGGAGCCGTTCGATCGCGAGTTCAGCGATGTGTTGGGTTTTCTGGACGAGGTGTCGCTGAAGATCGTCGATGTGCTCAAACTCGAACTGGACCCGGCGGCGAAAGTGGCCCTGGCGGAGAATCCCACGGAGAGTCCGAAAGCGTACGAGCATTACCTCAAAGGACGCTACTTCTACTATCGGCAGACGTTCAAGGACAACGAGTTGTCGGTCAAAGAATTTCAGAAGGCCCTCCAGGTTGATCCTGATTATCCGCTCGCCCTTGCGGGCCTTGCCGACGCGTTTGTGCAGCGATACAAGGAGCGCTACGACTACGACGAGTTCTGGCTGGATAAGGCGGAAAACCTTATAAACAAAGCTCTGGTGCTCACCCCGGATCTGGCCGAGGCATTTGAGTCGCGGGCCGAGGTCCTCTATGAAAAGGAAAACTACCTGGGAGCGCTCGAAGCCGCCGAAAGGGCGAAGGGCTTGCAGCCCGATTGGGGTGAACCGTATGTGCGGCTGGCGGAAATCTATGATAAACGGGGCGAGTTCAGCCTGGCTCTCGAGATGTTCGACTCGGCCCTGCGCATAAGGGCCAGCGTGGATGCCTATTGCGGCAGAGGAAACGTGTTCCAGGTCCGCGGCGATTTTGACTCTGCAGAGGTCGCATATCGCAAGGCCATCGAACTCAATCCCGATCACGAACGGCCTTATTGGGTACTGGGCACCCTTGCGTCCGAATTGGATAATTTCGACGAGACCGAAAAACAATACAGGCGAGCGATGGAAGCGCGACCCGACCTCGCGTATATTTACGGCTCCCTGGCATGGGTTCTTATCGATCAAGACCGGGAGAAAGAAGGCGAAGAACTCCTTCGGAACTTCGTGGACGAATACCCTTATAACTGGGATGGCTACGAAACTCTGTATGGATACCTTGCGTGGAGAAAGGGCGATTTTGCCGCCAGCCTCGACGCCCTGGAGCAAGCGGTCGCCCGAAATCCCGACAGAGTCTGGCCCCACCTCCTGCTTGCCCACCATTATGCATACCAATTGGTTCCCGATATGAAACCTGAAGACGCAATCAGTGCCGCCGAAAAGGCAGTCGCCCTGCGACCAGGTTCCGGCAGAGTGTTGAAATGGGCGGGTGACGTATACGCCGAGCTGGATAGCACCAGGACGGCAATTGACTATTTCAGCCGTGCCCTCGAAGCCAGCCCGGGCTCGGCCACTACTCTTCGTTCCATGGGAAAGTTACTCTTTAAAGAGTGCTTCTACGACAGTGTGGTTACCATAATCACCCAGGCTATCGAGCAGTCTCCGGGTGTCACCGGCCGCTGGCCCTGGGCCTCCGGCAACTACGATCTGCTAGGGAGAGCTATGTTTCGGCTCCAACGGACCGAGGAATATCTCGATTTTTTC
>CBDVDJ010000221.1:0-5385 GCA_965372695.1 uncultured bacterium | reverse complement strand
TGGAAGAAGAGGGACCGGCGAAGTTGCGGCCGACACGAAACGACATCGCGGCGTTGGGGAGAAACCCGCCGTACGCCTGAAGAACCTGCGTGCGCGACGAAGTCATGCTCTCCCTCGAGATCCCCACCGCCGGGGATACGTCGAGCGCGATCCCTATACAGTCCTCGAGCGTGTACTGCTGCGCGCGCGCCGGCGCCACTACGGCCGACTGAACGAACAGAAACAACAACAATACCGATAACAAAAGAAAACGGCGTTTCATACTCCACCTTCCCTGGCGTGGTTGGGTGCGTAACTCGCGTAAAGACGCAATATTGTAAATATCGTATTGAAGAATATACGACGGTAAGCGCAATTTGTTGCGATTATAAGCGGTTGGCGACCAGAGTGGAAGAAAATTGACGGCCGGAGGACAAATACCCTCCGGCCGTCATAAAATATGGAGTTACAGCACCCGCCGGGAGCCGGCACAGGACCACCTAGTTGGTCAACTGGAACTGGAACGGGATCATGACGTGCGCCCTGACCGCGATCGTCCTCTGCTTGGCGGGCCGGAACCTGCACTTCCTGGCAGCCGACAGCGCGGCACGCTCCATCGCGGGGGTGACATCCGACTGGAGCACCTCCGCACTGACCACCTTGCCCTGTTCGTCCACAAGGACCTTGATCGCCACCGTCCCCTCGATACCGGCGTCTCTCGCCAGCGGTGGATAGTCCGGCTGCTCGAAATATATCAACTGCGGCGCCTCGTCGAACGCGAGGAACACGTCCCCGCCCCCCCCCGAAGGCGGCGGTGGTGGCGGCATATCCTCAAAACTGTCGAACGTGGTCGGCGCCATATCAGCGTCGGTGTCCTCGTCTCCCGCGGCGGCCTCGACCGGCACCTGGGGCAGCGCAATTTCTTTCGGGGGCGGCGGGATGTTGATCTGCGGAGGCAGATCGACCACCTCGAACGTCTCTTCCTTGAGCTTGTAAGGCTTGAATGTGAATTCGGGAGAAAGAACAAAGGCGGCGATATGAAGCAAGATCGCCCACAGCAATGCGTTTCGAAGGGTCCGGTAGTACCCGGCCTTGAACTTGGTGTTGGCCGTTATGGAGTGGGCGGTGGTGATGGTCTCTGTTGACGTCGTCATCATGCCCTACCTTCGCCTGCTCGGCATTGACGCCGACTCGGGGTCGCTCGTAAACGACACGCGAACCGCGTTTGCCTTTTTGAGTTCTTCCATCACGTTGGAAACAACAAGATACGGACACCGGTCGTCCGCGTTGAACGCGATGATCAGGCTGGGCTTCTCCTGCAGGTTGGAGACGATGATCGCTTCGATGTTGTCGACGGATACCAACTTGTCGTTGATCGATATCGCGCCATCGCGGTTGATCCATATACGCATGATCATTTCGCGTTTCTGTTTCTGGACCGTTTCCGCGCGCGGAAGCGTAACCGGCAGACCGTCTTCCATCTTGAAGATCGTCGTGGTCATAAAAAAAATCAGTAAAAGAAACGCAATGTCCGCCATCGAAGACGTTGGCACTTTGCTTTCTGTCTTTTGACCTCTTTCAAATTTCATTTTGCCTCGCTACCCCCCCCCACTCATCGTCTTGAGCGAAATCGTGCGCGCCCGGGCCAGCCTCAGCTCGTCGAGGATATCGACCATGATGCCGTACTCGGCGTCGGGATGGGTCTCGATCACGATGATAAGCTTTTCATTCTTCGCCAGCTTGCGTTCGATAATGTTCTGGATATCCTCGACCAGAACGGGGTCGTCATCGACAGTTACGGAACCGTTGGCAAATGCTCTCACAGTGAGGATGTTCTTACGCTTGACCTTGATGTCGGTCGACTGCTGTCCGGGCAGCGCCATCGGTATGCCCTGCTCGAGCGCAAAGATCGTCGTCACCAGAAAGAATATCAGCAGCAGAAACGCGATATCCGACATCGCACCCGACGAGAACTCGGTGGAGGGACGGGATCTGGCTTGTAATTTCTTCATGGCTCAATGAGGCCGGGTCGATCAGGCCGCGGCCCCCCTCTGGCTTTCCATGTCGAGAAGCTCGTCGACGACCTCCGCGCTGGCCTCTTCCATCTCGATGATGAAACGATCGATCTGGGCGACAAAAAAGCTGTGTGCGATCGTCACCGGGACCGCGATGATCAAACCAGTCGCCGTGGTGATGAGGGCCTCCTGAATACCCCTTGCCACGAGCTTCGCGCTGACCTGCTCCGCCGCAGCGATGGCGGCGAACGCGCTGATCATACCGGATACCGTACCGAGGAACCCCAGCAGCGGCGCGATGTTGGCGATAGTCGCCAGAACCACGAGGCCGCGCTCGAGGAATGACATTTCGATGGCACCGGAAGTCTCGATGGCCTTTTCGACGGCCATGGGGCCACGCGCCGCGCGCAGCAGCCCGGAGTGCAGAATGGCGGCGATAGGCCCGCGTGTCCTCTGGCAAACCTGCAACGCCGCCTCGACGCCTTCTTCACGCAGCGCGCGAACCAGCCTCATCATGAGCGCCTTGACGTTGACACGGGCACGCGACAGCGTCCACGCACGTTCGATAATAAAAACGAGCGCGACTATCGAGCAGGTGAGCAGGAAGTGCATGAAAAACCCACCCTTGACGTAGTTCTGTCCGATGCCGCTGCGCTTGATCCGATTCATCATGCCGCTCCGCTCTTTCTTGATGAGCGCCTGGATTCCGGCGGCAACTTCAGCCGAGTCGTTCGGCGCCGACAGGAAATGTGCCGTCATCGACGGCGGCGGCGGCGTAGCTTCCGTGGTGGTCTGTTCCGTACCCGTGGTGGTCTGTTCCGTACTTTGTTCAGTTTGTCCCTCCTGGGCACCAGCGATCCCCGCAAATGCGATCAGCAGGACAACGGCGCTTACCAGCACCAGGTACTTCTTCTCTCTGAGCAACTCATGCATCGCCAGAAACTCCTTTATTTAGAATGAGTCTATGCTTAGTGGGGAATTTGATCCTGGTCCGTACCAACGGATCTTCTATACTCGAAGAAAAATCCCGATTCGTCGGGAACAACAGGCCGACTATACCGAAGAGCCTTCCCAGTGTCAATATAATTCAAGGATTTAGCGCCAATTCCCGCCACCCGGCCGGCCGGGTGGGAGGGGTTATTTGGCGCTGATCGTCGAGCTGGTTTCCAGTCTGTACACTCCATATCCCTCCCTGTCTATAAACAGGTAGCGGGCACCGATGCCGGGGTCGATATTCCCGTGCCGCTTGAGGACGGGTTCGCCGGTGCCGTGGTAAATCCACAACTCAAACGGGAAAGCTGTGTTACCCCCCTCGCCGACCTGGCTCATCCGCCGGTGGTCGATGACGGGGGGCTGGATCGCGTTGGTATAGCGCTTGACCCCGTGGGTGCTGTAGTTGAGGGGGTGAAACTTGTCCTCCACCATGGCAAAAGCTTCCGATATCGTCTCGCGATTCACGGGGATCGCGTCCTGGACGAATTCGTCCGGCGCCCCCCACTTCATGTAAATCTGTCCCCTGTCTGTAAATAAGGCTTCACGGGCACCTTCCGGGAACGCCTGGTTGACGTACTCGAGACGGTCCACGAACATCTCGTACGCCTCGTTGACCCCGGTTTCGGGCGACGGATCTTCCGAGTGCCACAATTCGTCGAGCATCTGTTCCTGCTCCCCCAGGCTCAGATTCTGAAACGACTCGAACTCTTTGTCGCCCAGCAGAAATCTGGCCTCTG
The DNA here is from genome assembly GCA_965372695.1 of uncultured bacterium. GTDB lineage: Bacteria > Krumholzibacteriota > Krumholzibacteriia > WVZY01 > JAKEHA01 > CBDUWU01. Next base: position 1,661 of record CBDVDJ010000221.1, on the reverse strand, counting down.
CAAGGTAGGCCCTGCGCGGCACCTCCCAGGTTCTCAGGTCCCAGGCCACGGAGAAACGTCCCGCTCGGACCCGGCTCAAAACCTGGCCGTCGAGCGCAAACGAGAAATGGAGCGAATACGCCCCGGCCGGAAATGTCGCGAGGTCTTCCCGGATAACGACGGGGAAGGCCAGCATCCCTCCCGGCCGCTCCCCGCTCTCGGGATTGGGCAACGAGATGTCCCGCTGACTCACCGTGTTGCCGTCGGTGTCGAGCACGTAGGACTTGAACTCGAACGTCGGCGCCGCAGCGACATTCGCGGGCAGATACAGTTCGACGTATACAAGAAGTGTGTCCTTGTACAGCCCGTAAACCCGCGGGGGATTGGGATGGTACACCGTCTCGTCGCCGGAGATGTCGATGCTCCAGACGAACTCGGGCAGACTGAACGATGGTACGTTTTCGGGTATCTCGGGAACCTCGAGCCGGAGATTCCTCACGACCGAGACGTTGAACTGGTTTTTGACCATCCCGAAAACGGTTCGCTTGGGGGCCTCGATATCCTGGACGGCATAAGACATACGGTAAACGCCGGGGGCGAGAAGAAAACGCTTGATCAGCGTCTGAAAATACAACGAGGTCGATGTTCTGGTCTCGCTGTCTTCGGTAAACACGTAGTCGCCGGCATCCTGTATGACCGGATTGCCGTCGAGGTCGATGATTTCGATGGAAATCTTGAGACGGGAAACAAACCCGTCACCACCCCTGACGAATGTGATCTCGTTGTTGGGGATTCGAATGTAGATTTCCTGAAGAGCTTTTTCGGCGGAGGCGCGGAAGGCGGCGCTGTCGAGGTAGAAGGTAAAATCACCGCGTCCGACGACCTCGGCGGCGAACGCAGAACGGCCCGGACCGAACAGGGTCACAAGGCACAATACCGCCATAAATACTCGGGGACCAGACATGGCTCTCACACTTGAAATATAGTTAATCGACAACGTGTCAGCAATCTTCATCTCCTGTCTCGAGAGCCTCGTCCGGAGGTCAGAAAAAAAGGAGGCGCCCGACGGGGCGCCTCCTCGAGTCCAGAAAGTGGGTGAGATCTCGTTCGAAACTAGTAACTGAAAGCCAGCGAAATACGGTGGACGTCGCCGAGGAAGTCCATATCCGTCCACGAGTAGTCGAACAGCAGGTCCGACGTCTGACTGGTGTCGATCCTCAGACCGAAACCCGCCGAGATTCCTTCCGAGTCAAAGTTGTAGTTGTACCCGGCTCGCGCGAAGAAAAATTGGTTGAAGCCGTATTCAGCCCCGATATTGATGCGCTCCTGGTTGTCCGACGGGTGCTGGAACTCGAGTACGCCCAGCAGGCTGTTTACACCCGCCTGGTACGGCGTGGCCGCGATACCGACTTTGAAGACCGTAGGCATCTTCGAAGACCTGTCGTCATAGTCGACCTTTGAGCCCAGACTCTGGATCATCATGCCCAGCCGCATTCCCCAGAGCCCGATTCGATAGACCAGCCCGAAATCGACGGAAAACGTATTGACGCTCTTTTCCGCCAGCCCCGAGTGGATAAAGTGAACAGTGGCGCCCGACGAGAACTTGTCCGTGAAGAACTTCGCGTAGGACAGCCCGAATGACATGTCGCCCGCGTCAAACGTCCTTCCCGTGCCTTCCGGCA
>CBDVDJ010000220.1:0-5386 GCA_965372695.1 uncultured bacterium | reverse complement strand
ATGTACGGGAGCACGATCTTGTCTTTTCTGGCGGCGGCAATTGTCGACACAATCCGGTATATGCTTCCCCCGAAGAAAACAATGAATGCTATCCAGACCAACGGGCCACGGGAGAAATCGTACATCTATCTATACCCTCCTGCCTTTGCCGCTTCTTTCCGGTCCCTCTTCAAAGAAGGTTTTCGACGGGCGCTATCTGCCGGTAGTACTTTCCTTCGTCGACGTATCGCAGCAGGACGTGTCTGCCGTCCGGACTGAACGCCGGGTCCCACAGCTTTTCGTGTAATTCGCCGGCCTTCGTGCCGTTGACCAGAACGCCGTACTTGCCGTCCTGCTCCACCTTCGCCAGGACGGTGGTCCCGTCCGGGCTGAACACCGGGTCCCACGCCATGTCGAACCAGTTTTCCGCCGGGACGCCGTCGACGGCGATCGTCCAGCGATTGTCATCCTTTACCGCCGCCGCGACGCGCGAACCGTCCGGAGATATTACGGGGGCCAGCACCATGTCGGCGAAGGTGCGGTCCCACGGTTTGTCGTCGACGGCGATCGTCCACTTTCCGAACGCGGGTGAAACGACAGCGGCGGTCCGCGCACCGTCGGGGCTGAACACCTGGTGCCACATCTGGTTGTATGTGCGCTCCCAGAAAGGTTCGTTGTTTTTGATCAGCCGCCAGCCGCCGTCCTGGCGGACGGGTGCGACAACGGCGCCGTCGGGCGGGTTGAACGACGGCGCCCACACGGCGCCGAAACGGGACGTCCAGGGTTTCGCGTCGACGGCGATCGTGTATTCGGTCGGCGTCGTGCGTATCTCGGCCGCGACGTGTGAGCCGTCATCGCTGAACGCCGGGTTCCAGACATTTACGAATTTCTTGTCCCAGGCCTTGCCGTCAACCGCGACGGACCAGACGCCCTTGAAGAAACCCGGGACGTCGGCTTCGGCCAGGGCGTCCACCTGGACGGTGGCCGCCGCGCTGCCGCCGTCCGGGCTCAGGCAGATGTCCCGCAGGCCGAAAAAACCCTCATCCCACGGTTTTCCCTCGATGGCGACGCCATACTTCATATCCCGCTTGTACGCGACGGCGACAACCGCGCCGTCATCGCTGAACATCGGATTCCAGACGAACTCGAAGCGCTCCGGCCAGGGAACGCCGTCCACGGCGAGGGTCCATTCGTCGTCGATCCGCACGAGCGCGATCAACCTGCCGAGGGGGCTGAATCTGAGTCCCCAGCACAGTTCGAAGGTCTCTCGCAGGCGTTCGCCATTGACGCTGATCGCGAAGCTCCCCGACTCCGTTCTGCCGGTCACCGCGATCCTCTCTCCGTCGGGGCTGACGGCCAGCTCTTCGATGGACGCCAGATCGCCTTGTGCCGACGCCAGGTCCGTGACCGCTTTTTTGCCGATCTGCCAATCCAGGTCTTCGCGTACTTTCATCGGGAATCTCATAAATCTGTAATCTGCTAGTGCTTAGTGGATTGATTTACGAAAAAAGTGATACTGGCGGCCTATAGCAAATTTGTGAATCCAGTCACAAGCAAAGGCTAGCACGACTCTGGAGGCTCCGCAATTGAATTTTGTTCGGAGGGTGCAGGTAATTACCGGCGATTGAAACTTGTTGTGCGCTATATATCCGGAAAGGATCAGTAAATGATCGCGAAGGCCGAATTATCGCCCGCCCGGGGGGGGGGAGGTGCTCAGGTGGTGAGAGCGTCGAGCAGGTCGTCTCTGCGCTTTTTGGGGATCTTGACGCGGAACCGGGTTCCCACGTCGACCTCGGACTCGACCTCGATACTGCCCCCGTGGACTTTGGCAATATTGTTGGCCATGAACAAGCCCAGGCCGGTGCCCTCGGTGCCTTTGGACGAGAAAAACAGGGTAAAAACCTTTTCTCTCGTCTCGCGGTCCATCCCGATTCCGTTGTCCTCGACGTCAAAAAAGACGTATTCGTCGTCGCCGCCCACGCTCAAAACGACCCGGTGCTCCAGCTTCTTGTGGTCGACCCTGCAGGCGTCAACGGAGTTCTCCAGTACGTTGACGAGCAGCGACTGCAACGCCGCGGCGTCGCCTTCCAGTGTTCCCGGATCGCTGTCGACGGACCGTGTGAGCTCGACCTTCACCTCGATGGCCTTGGGCTCGACCAGCGCGAAAGACTCGTCGGCCAGGTTATCCGCTTCGATTTCTTCCCAGTCGGGCTCCCTTTCCTTGGCGTAATAGAGAATGTTCAACACCGTGCCGCGAATGCGATCGATGTTGCGCGTCACCATTTCCCATCCTTTTTTGACGCGGCCCTGGTCGTCTTTTGTCAGTCCACAGTTCACCAGATACATGCCGCCGTCGAGACCGGTCAAAAGCCCCCGAAGACTGTGGGATATAGATGAGATCAACAAACCGGTGGATTCGAGCTGTGACTGGAGCTCCCGGAGCGGTGTGATGTTGGTGCTCATCTCCATCACGGCGGTGACTTCTCCGGAGTCGTTCCGGATGGGAGAAGTGTGCACCATGACGTTGTACTGATTGCCGGCCATGGTGGTGACGACTTCCTCGGTCTGGCGGGGCTGGCCGTCGTCGAATGTCTGCGCGACGGGACACACGAGACACGGTTCGCTGCGGTGTTTGTATGTCTCGTAGCAGTGGGCACCCACGACGTCGTCGCCAAAGGCTTCCTTGAAGCGGCGGTTTGCCGCGACGAGTTCGAGTTTGCGATTCTGAACGGATACGTAACAGGGAACTTCGTCGAAGAACTGCTTGAGCTGGCGCTGGGCGCGGAACAGTTTCTTCTGCATCTTCTTGATCTCCGTGATATCGGCGGCGAGCTTCATCACGTGGATCACCTCGCCCGCTTCGTTCTTGATCGGCGATGTGAAAACCATGACCGGCATCTCGTCACCATTCTGTTTGATGACGAGGCTCTCCGACTTGCTCCGCTCACCCGTTCGGAACGACTCTTCCACGGGACAGTCGGGACATTTTTCCGTTCGTTTCTTGAAGAACTCGTAGCACCTGGAGCCGTCCGGATCGCCGAAGAACTCCCGCAACCGGGAGTTGGACTGAACGATTCTGAGATCGCGGTCCTGCACGGAGACGACGCCGGGCAGTGCGTCGAAATAGCTCTCGAACGGGAACGGCAGGTTGCCGGCGTTGTCCGGAGCGGAATCGCGCGGCTTGTCGATCATGGTCTCACCTCGAATGTTTTCGTCAACTCGGCTGCTCGACCCTGCTCTCTTTGCGGGCCTTGTCCGTCAGACGCTCGACGGTCATAAGAAACACGTTCTCGTTGATCGGCTTCTGCATGAAACCTTCCGGCGCTTCGACGGTGCGCTGGTACATCAGCTGGCGGAAATCGAGCACGCCGGTGACGATGAAAACGGGGATGTCCTTCAGTTCGGGAGTATTTCGCAATTCGTGGAACACCGAGATGCCCGATTTCCCGGGCATGGTCACGTCGAGTGTGATCAGATCGGGTTTCTTTTCCTTCGCCTTCCGGATCCCCTCCATGCCGTCGAAAGCCGTCACCACGTCGTAGCCGTTGTCCATGAGCATCGCTTCGAGATAGGTGACGATATCCGGCTGGTCGTCGACGACGAGCACAGTGATCGGCTCGGTGGATCTCCGTTCGCGCCGCTTGCGCTTGGGCAGTTCTCTGGGGATTACGATCGCGTCGGCGACGAATTCGCACACGTTCTTGACCGGCAGCCATTTTGGCTTGCCGTTACCGAAGTCGTATTTGAGATCGTAGTGCTTGATGACGTCGGCCAGCCCGTCTTCGCAGTTGTGACACGCCGTCGCGACGATCGCCGCTCCCGTATCCCGGATCTGGTCGGCCTTGATGCTCGCAACACTGATGCGGCGCTTGGCGTATTCGGCCATCGACATCGCGCCGCCGCCGCCCGTGCAGCAGAACGACTCGCTGCGGTTGGGCGTCATCTCGCGGAAGTCCATGACGGAGCGCTTGAGGCAGAAGCGCGGCTCCTCGGTGATACCGGACGAACGCGACAGGTTGCACGGGTCGTGGTACGTCACCGGGTGAGGGTTCTGGCGCGGGTCGAGGATGATCTGGCCCGCGTTGATGAGGTCGACCATCAGCTCGAGCATCGAGATCATCTCGAAGGGACGGGGATTGGCCTTTCCCCAGTTGGGCGCTTCCCACTTGGTCGAGCGGAAGCCGTGTCCGCACTCGGAGATCACCATGCGCTTGACCCCGAGTTTTTTGGCCTGGTCGTACGCGAGGTTTCCCATGTGCCCGCCGAGATCCGCCTTGCCCGAGAACAGGCCGAAGTTCGTATTGTCCCAGCCCTCGGACGGCATCGTCCAGTCGAGGCCGGCGACGTGGAAGATCTTGAACGCGGCCTGCAGCGACATGGGCGCGTACTTGATTTCTCTGGGGTTGATCACGTATACGAAGTCGGCCCCCTCCTTGTCGATCGGCACCTTGAACGACTCGTCGTCGAGTTCCATCTGAACTTCCTCGCCGAGCCATTCGAGCGTTTCCAGGTAGTCCTCCTTCGACACCGCCATCTGGTTGCCCGTTTCCCACTGGTCCTTCATTACGGTGAGTATTCCCTCGGGGGCGACCTCGACGTCGACGAGACAACTGCGCGTCAAGGCGACGATGGCGGCCATGTCGACGCCGAACGGACAGTTGGTCGTGCAGCGCCGGCACCCGGAACACGATCCGAAGAATATGTCTTTCAGTTCTTCGAGGTCTTCGTCGGTTTTCAGCTTTCTGGCGCCGACCCATCCCGGTATAAACTTTCCGACCCAGTCGTAGTTGGCCTTGTATACAGCGCGTATCGCGTCGGCCTTGGCGGCGGGCGTCATCTTTGGGTCGTTGAGGGCGAGATAGTAATGACAAGAGTCATTGCACATCCCGCAGTGCGCACACGCCTGGAGCGATAGTACGTGCTGGCGGTTGAGGCGCTGCTTGAACAGTTCGTTGAACTTCTTTGCTTTGTCAGAAATCGCGACCATTTTCAGTCTCCCTTCGGTATCTGGTTGTTTATCCCTCTAGGCTCCGGCGATTCGTTTCTTGGGATAAACGCCCCTGTGACCGAAGTGTCTGCCCATATAAAAGCGGAGGAACGGCCAGCAGATATAATGAGAGATCTTGCTGAACGGGACATAGAACAGGAAGAACGTCGCCAGCGAGAAATAGCCGAGCAGCCAGAACGTACTCGTTTGCGGCGCGTTGAACACGCCCGTTACCATCCAGGCCGTCAGCAGGACGAGACAGAAGTAGTCGTCCGGGGTACTGATCTGTCTCATGGCGGGGCTGAACACGCGGCGCAACAGGCGGCTGAGTCCGATCAGCGCGGCGAGTCCGAAGAGAACCTGCTGGCCGTAGACCATCCACGGCGATGTCATCGACGCATGCGCCCAGGGCATGGTGAA